>NZ_VPBP01000020.1:0-59898 GCF_013418685.1 Acinetobacter sp. YH12129 | reverse complement strand
CAGATTTAAATCCAATAGAAAATATGTGGTCACGAGTCAAGGCGATTCGAACTAAGTTTAGAGTTAAAGATATTGATAAATTATTTAAAGATTACTGTAATGATTTATTTGGTATTTAGCTATAGTGAAATAGGGGAGCGCATCCAGAGGATTGATCTTAAAAGTGCCTGTACAATCTGTCCTGACACGGCCTTCATCTGCGTTCACTGTAAACCAGCCAAATTGATCTTCTAATTCTGTCGTGTGGGCTTCATCTGCGTCAGGAAGAATCACGCCAAATTGATCTCATTGTCTTTGCTGATTTTGCATCAAGCGATAACTATTTTGAGCATGTTTTGCAAAACGGATTTCAGGAAACATTTCTGGAGATGTAATTTTAAAGTCAGAGACATTGATCATTTCACCATCAGGCAAGATGACGAATGAAAATTGTTGTTCTTGAGTATTGGGATGATTTTTGACCGTAACCCAATGATGTGTACTGATCATTTGCTGATTGCGAAAATGCTTATATTGAATACGGTACTTGCCAGCAGGGATGTCACTTTCATTGATCAGGCCTTGTTTAAATGGATATTCATTGAGATAGAGCGCGTCGAGACTAAAAGGTAGAAATGAAACGGTATGTACAGAAACTTTTGCTGCTTTGCAGTTGGATATAGACTTAAACTGAGAATTAAAACGATAAAGCGACTTCGGTCTAGATTTTTCATTTATTATAAAGATTGAATTTTTGCGGATTATGGCAAATATGTGTGCCAATTTCAAACCGATTAGCTTAGCGCAATTAAAGTCTCAAAACTTGCCTGAAATCAGTTTTGAATATCCTGAGGAAGTCTATCCTAATTATGATTTGCCGCTGCTCTTTAAGTCTGAACAAGGGCTAGAGTGGCGAAAAGTGGGTTTTGGCATGGTGCCTAAATGGGCTGAAGACAAATCTATTGCACTAAAAACCTATAATGCTCGTAATGAAACTTTGTACCAAAAGCCTACGTTTATTAATGCAATCTCAAAATGTAAATTTGGTGTAATTCCCGTGTCTGAGTTTTATGAGTCAATGTATATCGACAATAAGCCACAGCGTTGGAGCGTTAAACGCAAAGATGGAGAAGCGTTTTACATCGCTGCCTTATATGACAGTTGTAGACAAGGTGATGAGATTGTACGTTCAAGTACCATGATTACGATGGACGCTATTCAGCATGAGATGATGAAACACTTTCATGAGCCGGGCAATGTAAAACGCTCAGTGATTGTGATTCCGCATGCGCGATTAGAGGAATGGTTAAGTTGGAAATCACCGAACATCCAAAGTTTTGTACAAGGTTTTCCTGTTGATGAGTTTGAATGTGCACACGCACCCAAAATAAAAATCGAAAAAATCAGTCCCCAACTGAACTTTTTCGATTGATATTTCGGTGATGCAGAATGCTTAGCGCGCTAAGTTTTTGAAAATATGCTTTAAGCTTTCCATGGTTTTTTCAATTTGTAGCGGTGTTAAGCCTTCAAAAGATTGCTCTAGAACGACATTCGTTAGATCGTTAATCTTCTGCGTCATAGCAGTGCCTTTATCGGTTAACACGACGCGGGTAATACGCGCATCATCTTCACAAGAATAGGTATCTACTAAGCCTTCATCTTTTAAACGATAAACGATCTTGGTTGTCGTCGACATTTTAGACACGACCATTTCAGATAAATCCGAAACACTCGCATGAGGTTTAGACTTGAGTGCGAGCAGGATGCGACGACGTGAATTATCAACGCCATACTTTTTTAAGGCATGGTCGACGTTTAAAACATATTGTGAATGCACCTGAGTAACCCAGTAGAAAGGAAAATTTTCTAAACTAAAGTCATCGGTGGATGGTAAAAATTTTGAATACTTTTTTGTCATGAAGGAGTCCCCTGAATATTTGTTTTAATTTTATTTAATGTTTTAACATTCTATTGAAAAATAGAGGGTAATAGCAAGAGTTCACAATAAAAAAATAGAAAGTATAAGATATCTCATTTTTAGATTATCTTAATAGATTATATTGATATTCTGTCCAAATGATTAAAAGAGAATAAAAGCAAAGTTGGGTATACAGATAGTGTAGTGAAAATAAATAAGTTTTTAATTTAAATTGAATATTAATATATTTTACCAAAAGGTTGAAATAAATAATTCATTAGATTTGTCATACAATCTCATACAACGTATTTAATTACATTTAATTAAAAGTCAGGTGAATTCAAGCTTTTTTTAAAGTGGAAGCGGATATCTCAAAAAGTAGGTTTTAACATCTAGAAGTGTATTTTATATCGGCCATTCAAACTGTAACGCATTCAGCGTTTTTTAACATTTTGTCATATTGTTGATGCGAAAAAATATGCTTGAATACATTACAAATGCGCAAGATTGTGCATAATGGAATGGTCTATAGTTACACAGGTTAAATTTATGGATCCGTCGCCGTGCGTTGGTCTGATTAAAGATATTCTTACAATCCAGAATGAGGAAGAGAGCTAATGGAATTTTTGTTAGATCCTGGAATCTGGGTTGGTTTACTTACATTAATTATTTTAGAAATTGTACTAGGGATTGATAACCTAGTCTTCATTGCCATTTTGGCAGAAAAACTCCCTCCAGAACAACGTGACAAAGCCCGTATACTTGGTCTTTCACTCGCATTGTTAATGCGATTAGGATTGTTATTTGCAATCTCTTGGTTGGTCACATTAACAAAGCCCCTGATTACCGTTTTTGATTGGACATTCTCTGGTCGAGATCTCATATTATTGTTCGGTGGATTGTTCTTAGTCTATAAGGCGGTCACAGAGCTGCATGAGAAATTAGAAGGTAAACCAGAAGTTCAAGTGACAACAAAAGTGGCTTATGCGAGCTTTACGGCAGTCGTGGCGCAAATTGTTGTCTTAGATGCAGTTTTCTCTCTTGATTCTGTTATTACAGCAATCGGTATGGTCGACAACATTTATGTCATGATGGCTGCAATGATTGTGGCAATGGCAGTGATGTTACTTGCATCTAAACCGTTAACGGCCTTTGTGAACCGACATCCAACCGTCGTGATTCTATGTTTAAGCTTCTTATTACTTATCGGTATTAGTTTGATTGCAGAAGGCTTTGGTTTCCACATTCCGAAAGGCTATATCTACTCAGGTATTGGAGTTGCGATTATCATCGAAGCCTTTAACCAGTTTAGTCAGCGTAATGCTCAAAAACACGAAGCGAAAATTCCATTACGCCACCGTACTGCGGACAGTATTTTAAAGCTGATGGGTGGGCGCTTAGAAGCCGATCAAGTCGGTAATCAAGCGCAAGAAACCTTTGCAGACGAAGAGCGTTACATGATTGGTGGTGTATTGACGCTTGCAGAGCGTTCAGTTGCATCGATCATGACTCCCCGTAATCAAATTTCTTGGGTGGATTTAAATGACACACCTGAGCAAATTCGTGAGCAAGTCCTTTCAGTGCCGCACAGTTTATTCCCTGTGTGTCGTGGTAGCTTGGATAAAGTGATTAGTATTGTCCGTGCGAAAGAGCTTATTGATGTTTTAGATAGTGAAGATGATCTAAAAGCATTGATTAAACGTCATCGTCCGATCTTTATTTTCCAAAAGATGAAGGTGATTGATGCGATTAATACCTTGCGTACCTCTAAAGGCTCTTTGGTACTGGTTACGGATGAGTTTGGTGCGGTACAAGGTCTGATTTCACCACTCGATGTGTTTGAAGCGATTGCTGGTGAATTCCCTGATGCGGATGAACAACTTGATTTGATTAAAATCGATGATGAACATTGGAAAGCTTCAGGCATGCTCGATCTGTATCAGTTAGAACTTGAATTGGAAATGCTGGATTTGATCGAAGAAGATGATGGTTACATCAGTGTTTCAGGCCTCATTTTGGATCAGACTCATGGCAATGTTGAAGTCGGAACTGTGGTTGAATTTAAAGGCATCCAATTTAAAGTTACGGCAATGGATGAAAACCGCATTAAAACGGTTGATATCTATTACCAAGCTTAATGCTTAAATCTTAAAATAACTCAAAGACAGCTTTTAGAAGCTGTCTTTTTTGTATGACTAGAAAGTATAAGAAATCCTATCCAAGGGGGCTGTAATTCACGATGTTAAAACGTATTATATTTACATGATGTAACAGTAAAAAAACGCTGCAACTTTTGAGCTTTTAGAGGGTTAAAGCGGTTCAAAAGTAAAAAATATTGATAGGGTTGATTTTAAAAAAAGCATGAGGGTAAATAGCGATTCATTTTTAACTTTGGGTTTTAATCATCATTGATGATCTATGAATAATTTTATTTCATTTAAATATCGCTTCGGAAAACTTTATAACTAGGGACTTTGAAAAAACATCAAAGTTAATCCATTAAGAAAATGGGTGTTGGTATGGCGATCACTGAGAATATCATTGATTTTTGCAAACTCACGACTGAAGAAAAACATGAGTTGTTTCAACGGCTCTGGGAGTTTGATCAACGTATTTTCCCGACATCGAAAATTGAGCAACTTTATCAATACATGCATGACCCCGATATTGTAGCATTACCAATTATTCAGTATTTTGAGCAAGATAAACTGATCGGGCAAAACATTGTGCGTATATTAAAAATTATGCATAACAATCGGCCGATTTTTATTTTTAATTCACGGGCAGGGGTATTGGTAGATTACCGGCGGAAAAACCTGACCTTAAATTCGGCGATTAAAGTGGCGATGCAGCATCAGATTCGATTTCCAGCGATTCCGATGTGGTTTGTGGCTACATTGGCACAACCAAAGGTATATACATTATTTGCCTCGCGCTCTGTTAAGTTTTATCCAAGGCATGGTGTCCCGATGCCCACTGAGTATGCGGATGTTTTAAACAGTTATAAAATCCGTCAGCATGATGTGCAGCATCGCGCTGAGGATATTTTTGTTCATCGTTGTGATTTACCGAAGGTGACGCCTGAGCAATTGGTTCGGCTACGGAAAAAATCTGATGAACATGTTCAATTTTTTATGCAGCACGTGCCAGATTATTTTGATGGCATGGGTTTAATGTGTATTTGTAAATTAAATGTTTCAACTATTTTTGAAGCAAGTATGAATCTGGCAGTTGGGCGGGCAGTTTAATGATGGACATGGATGTGTTATGCGACAAATGACGATATATCGATTATTCGGTTTCGGCGCGGCGATCTTTTTAACGGCTTGTCAGCCAGCAGAGCAAAAAGTACAGGAGCAATCGCAGAAATGTGTTGCCCCCGAAAAACTGGTCAAACAAATTTATGATCAAGAGTTGAAATTGCATGCTTTGAGTAAAGATCAACTTACTGCCTATTTTGAGCCATCGTTAGCGGAACGTATGCAAGCAGAAATTAACTGTAAGCAGTCGCAACAAGCGTGTAATGTGGATTTTGATATTTTCACGGATAGCCAAGATCCGCAGCAAGATTCGAAAAAAGGTGTTCAGCCTAAACTGAGTTTTGATGAAAATAAAAACGTCGTTCGTGCTGAGTTTAAAATTGGCGATGAAGCCAAAGTATTAAATTATGAAATGAGTGATGGCGACTGTTCAAAAATCAAAAATATTGTCTATGCGGGGGACTATGACCTCGACATGATTTTGAGTAATCCAACAGAAACGATCGAAAATTCAGAAATGTTTGATGCCAATGCTGCAAGTGACAGTACGGCACAGTAAAATTTTTGTCGCATATTAGGGTCTGTTGACATTTGTTGATTAAAAAAATAGCGAGATAGTAAAATTAAATCGCCAAACCCAATTTTACACTCGCTATGCCTCGAACAATGCTAAATGATCAACACTGGTCCAAGTTACTTGCTATTTTCCGTCACTTTAATATTTATCTCAAATTAAATTTACGGAATTTTATTGAAGCGATTTTATTTCGAATTAGAACAGGCTGTCCTTGGCGAGATTTACCTCAAGAGTTTGGTAAATCAAATTCTATTTTTAAGAAATATAATCGATGGTCTAAAAATAGTAAGTTTATGAATATTTTTGAATTATTCAGCCAGCATGCTGATAAAGAGTGGATTTTTATCGATGGGAGCCATGTACGAGCGCATCAACATTCAGCTGGTATTAAGAATCAAAGTATTTCCAAAAGTATTGGTGGTAATAGTTCAAAAATACATTTAGCAATCGATTCAAATGGTAATCCTATTGAATTTATTATTTCAGATGGAACTCCACATGATATTAAGGTTGCACCTGATCTTGTATCAAAATTAGATTTAACAGAGTCAGAAATGCTATGTGCAGATAAAGGCTATGATTCAGAAAGTTTCAGAAAGAAAATTAGAGAAAGTAATACGAAAGCAAACATTCCTCGAAGATCAAATGCCAAATCTAGCAATGATGATATGGACTGGTATATATATAAAATCAGACATTTAGTTGAAAATGCATTTTGTAGATTAAAACAATTTAGAGGAATTGCCACAAGATACGATAAGCTAAAACGTAACTATCAAAGCGCTGTTGCTTTAGCTTGTATATTTATATGGTTGCCTCTTTAGCTCAATTTATCGGCTGTAAATGTCAACACACCCTAATTAGTACAAAACAGTATGAATCCCTGAACAGCTTGAGCCTTTTACTCAAGCTGTTTTTTTTCTCAAGCTATCATAGCTTCATAGTGCATAAATTTGCATGTTGGCAAGTTGATTGAAATCGTCTTCATTGAGATTATAAATTTCATCTAAAAATGCAACATTAAAACTGCCGACACTTGAGCTAATTTCATAGGCTTTTTGACCCGCAATCGCAAAGTGCAAATGTGCTGCGACCGTGCCAGCAGTTAGCGTTTCACTCACGGCGCAATAAGCCGCTGTTAACGCACCTAAAGCGCAGCCAGAAGCCGTCACTTTGGGTTGTAAGTAAGATCCACCATTAATCTGTATCACCGCATTCATTTCTTTCGATAAGATGAAATCTGATTCGCCTGAAATTGCCACACATTCACAGTGTTCTAACAAGGGCACAGCATTTAAATAAATTTCTGCACTATTGAGCGTGCTATCGACACCGCGGGATTCACCTTGGTTACCTGCAAGACCGCTAATTTCTGATGCGTTGCCGCGAATAATACTTGGCTTGTATTGGAGTAATTGGTCAACCATTTCAGATCGCCATGGCAAAACGGGGCCATAACCGACAGGGTCAAGCACCCAAGGTTTATTTAAATTTTGTGCTGTTTGTGCAGCAATTTGCATGGCCTGCATTTGTTCAGACGTTGGCGTACCTAAATTGATATTCAATGCACTGGCAATAGAGGCAAAGCTTTCGGCTTCAAAGGGATTATCAATCATTGCAGGAGAAGCACCCGCAGCTAAAAGGACATTGGCGACATAATTGCTCGCAACTGCATTGGTGAGGATATGCACCAAAGGTTGTTTGGATTGAAGTTCAATCCACGCATTAATGACGCTTTGTAAAAGCGGGCTATTTAAGTCAGTTAATTCACTGTTCATGGTCGTTTCAAAATTTTCAGATTGATTCATCGTTTTCTCCCTTAGCGGGTGAAGTAATGGTCTTGATGTTTACAATTACGGCAGAACAGGGTCACATAATCTGCGGCATCATAATCGACAGAGAGCTCTTGTGAACCACAGTACATGCAGCGCTTTGTGGAATAAAAATTTAATCGTGGTTCGATTTTTTTCCAAGCATGGCGTATCGGTTGCACAAAGATACTTTCATCGAGTCCTAAAAAGTTAAAGAGCAAAATTTCACTCATTTTACTAAACGGTAATTGTGGCGGACGAGGGAGGGTAAAGGTTTCCCATTTTTCCTGTAAGCCACGTTCACGGTATTGCTGTAAGGTCTTTTTTAACAGATTAGTATTAATGAAGTTTTCATTACGTACTTGCAGAGCTTTTTGTTTATGTAGATATTCGAGTGCTGACTGAATCATATAGTAAATCTGCCCAACCGCTAGATGGTCGAGTAGGCGATAACAGAACACTTGAAAGCTTTTATTCCCTGCAATTTGAATGCCCCATGTCTTACAGTAAAACTGCATGAATTGGACAATTTCTTGAAACAGTAGGAGATACAAGCACTCTTTCACTTCGTCAGCGCTTTTAAAAGGAACACCCAGAGCTAAATTTTCATAAAACCAATGGCGCAGTTGCTGTGCTACGCTAAAAAGGCTGGGCTCTGAATATCCATCCAAACGGACATTGATATAATACTGTTCAGCTTGTAGTGCATCATCTTTCACAATCAAAATTTGCTCATGCACGAGATGCTTTTTGAGTGATTGTTGGAAGAAATAATTCGGGCTGATGTTATGATACTTAATAGCGTCCCAGTCGATAAATTCTTGATGCGCCGTATGTTCTTGGACGTGATTATCCAATAAAGCCAGCAAAAAGAGTTTCTGTAAAAAACTCAGTTCACTTAATTCACGTTCAACGATATCTTTATTTTTGAGTTTACGCTGTTCTTGTAAACGGGTTTCTTTCAGTAGTTTTTTTCGCGCAGCCTGACAGTTTTCACAATGACAGTTGTATTGCTGTTCTGGAAATATTTGATGATGACAGTGGCTACACTGATAAAAATTAAATTCTTGCTCATCTAATTTTTCAGCATCTACCCAATACATAGATGCACGACACAACGGGCATTGCGTACTTTCATCCATTTGTTTGCGTAGAATATTGAACATGTTGCCAGCGTTTCTTGAAAGGTTAAATTGATTATACACATCTCTGTTTAAAGACGGGTTTGCAATTTCAGTTGCAGCAGCTCAGGCGAGAAGTCGACAAATAAAAAAAGCTGCATAGTGATGATGCAGCTTTTAGTCAGAATGGATTATTAATAGGCGGCTGGGCATGGGATCGATTCGTCCTCCTCTCCAAGTTGTTTGGCTTGTATTAAAGCTTGCACTTTTTTAGGCGCAACTTTTTTAGTGCCTAATGCACTATATGAGTTAAGTAATGAACTGACCTCAAAGGCTTTGAGTGGAATCCCTTCGCAGGTCATAAACATTGCAATCACCTGATGGTCGATATTTACAGCATCAAGTGCTTGCAGTGTCTTCATATTTTCAATACGGATGATGTGTTCTTTAATAAACATAATGCACCTCTTTTTGTTTTATTCTGAATATTTTGCTTTTGGCAATTAAGTAGATGCAAAACGCATGCTCAACTGTTTTGAGTAGAGATTTTAAAGCAGATAAACTGTATATTTACTTACTAAGGTATTGAAAATAAATTATTAATTTAAAAGTAACAAAATAATATTGATGAGTGTTTCTATCCCAGATGCATTCTCAAAATGCTTAAACTGTTGAAAAAGAAACATCTTGGTGCAAGGTTTAAACAGAAGTATGCAATCAAATCCAAATGAGAAGATTGATATGAATTGCTTACTAAGGTGCTTTTTGGAAGGAATCACCTAAGCGATTAGATTTGAAAAGTATATTTGTATATATTGAGCTTATAATTTTTAATGATCTAGGCTTCTCGAAATGAAACCAAGCGGAATCTACTGAACTTGATACACAGCATGATTCAGCTTGATTTCTAAAGGTTTTGATCTTTTTTATCCTTTCTTTGTATGGAATACACATGTCAGACGCACTTAAAAACAGCAATATCACTCGCATGCAATTATATAAGCAGCCACAGGGTACGGTTGGCGCGCTGATTATTGGGCATGATCAAACTTTAGAAAAGACGATCGAGTTACTGGGCCTGGCGCAGCAACATCAAGTATCTAAAATTTATGTGGCTGGTGTGACGGAAGAAATTCAGCAATTCCTCACCTCCAAAGTCACGGCATTTCAATTTTACTTTGCTGCAGACTACGACAGCGCACTCGATTTAATTTTTGCAAATCAATAATCCTCTAAATCTTAAGCTGGAAAGTTTGAGCGCAATAATTTGAACGTACAGATGGATAAAGCATTTGTACTTTCTCTTTCTAGTATATAGGTGCTTTATTTATTTGATGTAGTTAATAATTTGCATATTGCAGTAGCTGTGCTCAACTCAGGCATTTATTTTGCTTAAACATGGCGAAAATATGTGCCAGCCTTTAAATTATTCAATAAAGATGATTGAAAACAACATGCGCTGAGCCCATATATAAATCATTGTAAATGCGAAGACAGCTTATGCATCTTGTCGTATGATCAAGTCATTCACAATGTGTTCAAAAAGCTGATAAAGCAATAACTAAGGAATAGGACGAGATATGAACATTGCGGCAAATCCAGTGGTCGAAGCAGACCAAACTGTTTATTTAAAAGATTATCAAAAACCATCATTTGTCGTAGATAGTATCGATCTAGATATTCAAGTCTTTGATGACCATACCAATGTAAATGCAAAATTAGTGATGCAGCGTCAAACAGCAGGGGATTTGGTGTTATTGGGTCGTGATTTGGAACTCAAATCAATTCGCTTAAATGGTCAAGTCTTGCCGGCAGATGCCTATGTTGTAGATGCAGAACAACTGGTGATTTCAAATGCACCTGACCAAGCTGTCATTGAAACCGAAGTCGTGATTCATCCTGAAAGCAATACTCAACTCGAAGGTTTATACCAAGCGGCAGGCGATCTATTCGTCACCCAAAACGAGCCTGAAGGCTTCCGTAAAATTACCTATTATCCTGACCGTCCTGATGTGCTATCGGTATTTACCACACGTGTCGAAGCGGATAAAAAATTCCCTGTATTACTTGCCAATGGTAATTTGATTGAAGCGGGTGAAACCGGTGAAGGTCGTCATTATACCGTTTGGCAAGATCCAACCAAAAAACCATCGTATCTATTTGCCTGTGTGATTGGTGACTTGGCTGTACTCAAAGATTCTTATGTGACGTCTGAAGGTCGTAATGTTGCTTTAGAAATCTATGCAGAAGAAAAAGACATTCCAAAATGTCATATTGCGATGGAAGCTTTAAAACATTCGATGCGTTGGGACGAAGAACATTATGGTCGTCCTTATGATTTAGACAATTATATGATCGTGGCAACCAGTGCATTTAACATGGGTGCAATGGAAAACAAAGGTTTGAATATTTTCAACACCTCTTGTGTGCTTGCTGATGAAGAATATACGACTGATGCTGCGATCATGCGCGTTCAGTCTGTGATTGCACATGAATACTTCCATAACTGGACGGGTAACCGTATTACCTGTCGTGATTGGTTCCAACTCTGCTTAAAAGAAGGTTTGACAGTATTCCGTGATCAGTCGTTCTCAGAAGATTTACAATCTGCTGCGGTACAACGGATCGATGATGTTGCAGTGTTAAAAGCACATCAGTTCCCTGAAGATTCAGGCCCGCTTTCACATCCACCGCGTCCAGATCATTTTGTTGAAATTAATAACTTCTATACCGCAACAGTGTACGAAAAAGGTGCGGAAATTAACCGCATGATGGCGACATTGCTGGGCAAAGAAAAATTCCGTGCAGGTACTGACGAATATTTCAAACGCCATGATGGTCAAGCTGTGACTGTTGAAGATTGGGTGGCAGCACTAACAGCAGGTTCAGGTGTAGATTTATCGAGTTTCTTGATTTGGTATAACCAACCGGGCACACCAAAACTTGAAGCAAAAGGTGAGTACGATGCTGCAAATCAAACCTATACTTTAAGTTTGAAACAAAGCTTAAAAGCGCATCCGAAATATCCAAATTTAAAAGCAGTGCCAATTCCTGTGGCTTTGGCATTGTTTGATGCGACGAGTGGTGAACAGTTAGTTCTCAGCTCAGATGCATTGGTTGAAAATGGCATCAAAGATGGCGTGTATTTATTTGATACCGATACTGCAACGATTACATTTAGCGGTGTAAAAACCCAGCCTGTTGTGTCTTTACTGCGTAATTTCTCTGCACCTGTTAATCTTGAATTTAACTATTCAGATGAAGAGCTTGCTTTCCTGATGCAGTACGAGCCGAATGGTTTTAACCAATGGCAAGCCAGCCAAACCTTGTTAGAACGTATTTTGTTAAATGGCCATGATGCTGACATCTATGTCCAAGCTATACAAAATACATTACCAGCATTGGTTGAGCGTGATCCACTACTTGCTTCACGTTTATTCGATGTACCGACAGAGGGTTATTTAGGTAGCCGTATTGATGCCGACTACAGTCCTGCCCAAGTGCAAGAACAGCGTGAAGCACTTTTAAGTCGTGTGGCACGTGAGTTAGGTGCTTTCTTTAAAGAGACTTATGCAACTTTAGACCCTGATGCGCAGAAAGAGTTTTCACAAGCCATGGGTGTTCGTGCATTGAAAAACATCATGTTGAGCATGATGGCACGTCAAGGCGATGCATCCGTATTTGAATTGGCCTATGAACAATTTAGCTCTACAGGCAATATGTCTGAACGTCTTGGTGCTTTAAAAGTATTGGTTTGGAATGATGCACCACAAGCACAGCAAGCTTTAGAAACTTTCTACACACGCTTTAAAAATGAAGCCTTGTCGATGGACCAATGGTTTATGCTGCAAGCAGCACATCCGAAAGCAACTGCGGAAACCATCAATGCACTGACTGCTCATCCTGACTATGACTTGAAAGTACCGAACCGTATTCGTGCGGTTACAGGCGGTTTAAATAGCAATCCTGTCAACACATGGAGTTTTGGTGTGCAGCACATTGTTGAATTGGCAAAATTCCTCGATGAGAAGAATCCAATTGTCGGTTCACGTTTACTGCAAATTTTGTCCCGTTGGTACACTTTGGCAGAACCGCAGCGTAGTGAAGTCAAAGCAAAACTTGAAGCACTTAAACCTGTTGTGAAATCGAAGAATGTGTCAGAAACATTAAACAGTATGTTGAGTGTTTAATCATTCAACCTCTCTGTACGATTGATTTGAGTTAAATCAGTCCTACTAAAATGAGTCTGTTGTCATAGGTATGGCAGCAGGCTTTTTTATATCCAGTCTTTTTTATCTAAACTTTAGTTAGGATTGAAAATCAATCATGTTTAGATGACTGAAACTCAAAAAATTTCTCTGAGCATTTATTTAAATTACATAATAATTGCAATATAAATCACATAATGGCGCTACAATAAAATAGGTCTAACACATGAATGACTGTATGCGGTAAGGCATCCAAGTTCATGAATGTTTAGATTTTTTTATCTATTTCATTGTGCAAGATTTTGAGGCGGGTCATGTTAGTTAAGGTTGATGAAGGTTTTTATTTAAACTCACATCATATTATTGCAATTCGAATTAATAGAGATTTGCTTGATACCTTTGTTGTTTCGGTAGAATACACACCCAATAGTGTGCAAAACACAGGTGTATTTGAAAAGAAATTCAATGCGCGCCGCGATGCAGAACAATACCTACAGACTCTGAATCAGATCATTGGTAAATCGTAAAAGCTAAAGTGCATATCGTGGATATTGTCTAGATTGAAATGGACATGACATGAATCAGACGCAGATTGACGTCTAGCAAAAGGGATGAAGTGCATCCCTTTTTTTGTGCTTATCTGAGCGAAACTGATGCGAAGAATTGAAAATAAATCATTCTATCGATACGACTCGATTTGCACGTCGGATATTTTCCTGACATGCTGTAGCCATCCAAAATGAGTTAAAACTATATGCGAATCAGTATTGTGGGTGCAGGTCGTGTTGCACATCATTTGCTCAATGTGCTTCATCCACAACATCACATTGTGCAAGTTTATGCGCGAAATCTTGATAATGCAGAAAAACTTGCGGCAACTGTAGGTGCAGAAGCCATTCATACCCCAACTAAGTTGAATGCTGAGATTGATCTTTTGATCATTGCGGTGAGCGACCAATCGATTGCAACCGTTATTCAGCAAGTCAAAGCCTATCTGCCACAAGTTTTGATTGTGCATACGTCAGGTAGCACCAATATCACGGTACTGACCCAACAGCATTCGCGAGCAGGGGTGTTTTATCCTTTACAAACCTTTAGTTTAGATCGAGATGTGGACTGGATGTCGACACCGATCTTTGTAGAAGCGGCCGACTCTGCAGATTTGACGACACTTACAGATTTAGCAAACAGCATGAGCCAAAGGGTTTATCAATATGATTCGGCACAGCGCTTGAGTCTGCATCTTGCTGCGGTGTTTGCCTGTAATTTTAGTAATTATTGTTATGACATGGCAAAGCAGATTGTTGATGCAAAACAAGTCGAATTTAGCTTACTTTATCCTTTGATTTTAGAGACAGCCAATAAAGCTACTCAGGCTGAACCACGTAACATGCAAACAGGTCCTGCAATGCGTGGGGATCAAAATATCATGTTGATGCATGCCAATATGCTTGAGCAAGCTGATCAAGTCGATCTGAAAGCGGTCTATGAAATGTTGAGTCAGCAGATTTTTGAGCATCATCAGAAATAAACAATCCATAAAGAACAATGAATATTTATTAGCTTAGACATACATGTCAAACAGGATGTTACATGGCAAAAGATTTTAATAGCCCACAAGTGGTCGAAAGTTATGATGCACATATACGTAAATTAATTCCCGGTTATGAACTTGTCCATCAACAGATTCAGGCGGTGTTAAATTGCTATGTCGCTGAAGATGCCCATGTACTGATTATTGGATGTGGGACGGGCTATGAATTGGGCTATCTCATGGCCTTGAATCCAACATGGTCATTTACCGTTACAGAATTATCTGAAAATATGCTGAATCAAACACGGCAAAGTGTTGAAGCTGCTGGACAGTTGCATCGCGTCAAATTTGTTTTGGGCAGTCACACTACTTTTGAGCAGGCGAGTTGTTTTGATGCGGCGCTGAGTATCTTGGTGACGCACTTCATTGCGTTGTCCGAAAAAAATGAATTTTTAACAAAAGCTTTTGAATTGCTTAAACCGCAGGGCATTTTTTTAAGTTTTGACTTGATGCAAACTCATTCGAATTTTGAGCAGCGTGTCCTGCCTGAGTTTTGCCAAATGCAAGGTTTATCTGCTGCACAAGCGACAAAAATGATGCAGCGTTTAGAGGATGATTTTGAACTGATTAGCCAGCAGTATTATCAAAGCTTACTGAGGGAAATAGGCTTTGATCAAATCCATTGTTTCAGTCAAATCTTTAGCTATGCAGCTTACTGTGCTTTTAAAACGTCGATTAATTGAAAAAAATAATAGAGTCCACGATTGGGCGTATGAAGTTCATCGATCAATTTGACAGATATTGATGCCACCTTGCAAGAGTGAAGCATGAAACAAAATTTCGATCATCAGTTTCATCCTTCTTGCACGGTAGCGTGTTCATTTTTTTAAAAAAGAAACTTTTCAGTCAGCGTTAAATCACTTATTGTGCATTTATAAAAAGAATCAATTGGATGAAAATAATGTCAAAAATGGAATTTGATTATATTGTGATTGGTGGCGGAAGTGCGGGATGCGTACTGGCTGCACGCCTCAGTGAAGATCCACATATATCTGTGTGCTTACTAGAAGCAGGTGGGCAAGGTGATCAGTGGACGGTCAATATTCCAGCTGCGTGCGTCGTGAGCTTACCGACTAAAATCAATAATTGGGCCTTTGAAACTGTGCCTCAAGCTGGCTTGAATGGTCGTAAAGGCTATCAACCACGTGGAAAATGCCTTGGTGGTTCATCCAGTATTAATGCCATGATTTATATTCGTGGACATAAAAATGACTATGATCAATGGGCAGCACAGGGCAATACTGGCTGGTCATACGACGAGGTCTTGCCCTATTTTATTCGCTCAGAAAATAACAATCGAATACAGAATGAATTCCACGGTAATGACGGCCCTCTATCCGTCACAGATGTGCAAAGCGACAATATTTTCCATCAACGCTATACCGAAGCGGCTCGTGCACAAGGCCATAAAGTCCTCGATGATTTTAATGGTGCAGAACAAGAAGGCTTAGGGGTTTATCAGGTTACGCATATCAATGGAGAACGTTGTAGTGTGGCGCGTGCGTACTTATTTCCACATTTAGATCGGCCAAATTTAACTGTATTAACCAAAGCAACGACACATAAAATTACCATAGAGCATCAAGTTGCGACTGGTGTAGAAGTACAACATGCAGGGCAAATGAAACACCTAAAAGCCAGACGGGAGGTCTTATTACCGGGTGTAGGAAAGAACTTCCACGATCATCCCGATTTCATTTTTGGTTATAAAGTCAAAGAATACCAAGGCACATTTGGCGTGTCCTTACCTGGCTCAATTGATATGTTCAAGCAGATCAGTCGCTATCGTAAGGAACGACGAGGTATGATTGCTTCAAATTTTGCAGAATGTGGTGGTTTTCTAAAGTCTTCACCCGATTTAGCCATTCCAAATTTGCAATTACACTTTGTTGTGGCGTTAGTAGATGACCATGCACGTAAATTTCACGCAAGCCATGGTTTATCTTGTCATGTGTGTCTGCTCAATCCAAGAAGTCGTGGCACGATCAAACTAAGTGGTTCCAGTGTAAATGATCCATTATTGATTGATCCAAACTTTTTAGGGAATGAGCAGGATTTAGAAGATTTGGTACAAGGCTTTAAGTTGACGCAGCAATTAATGATGTCTCCGTCTTTATCGAGTCATTATCAGCAAGATTTATTTACCTCACTGGTCAAAACAAATGATGATATACGTGCAATCTTACGTCAGCGTGTGGATACAGTTTATCACCCTGTCGGTAGTTGTAAGATGGGCGTGGATGAGATGTCTGTGGTTGACCCTGAATTAAAAGTCTACGGGATTCAAAACCTTCGTGTCGTCGATGCCTCTATTATGCCTTCTGTGGTGAATGGCAATACCAATGCGCCGACAGTGATGATTGCTGAAAAAGCCGTGGATATGATTCGACAAAGTCAGCTCCAAGCGCAAGTAGCCTAGTGGTTATTCGTTTTTATGTGATTTGATACAACACAGATAAATCTCAGATCAAAAACAGCAATAAAAAACCACCGCTAACGGTGGTTTTTTATTTCATTCAAAAATTAGTTTACTTTTTTGAAGATGAAGTCATTAATTTTATGGCCTGCTTCAATTCCGCGACGTTCAAATTTAGTTTGTGGACGCCAGTCTGGACGAGGGTAGCTATTGCCTTTACCCGCAAGGTTTTCAAGACGTGGACGTTCTTCAAGAACTTCGATCATCCATTCAGCATACGGTTCCCAGTCAGTTGCTGAGTGGAATGTGCCGCCGATTTCTAATTTTTCTTCAACCAATGGCATACGGTCATGAGATACAAAACGACGTTTGAAATGACGTTTCTTCTGCCATGGATCTGGGAAGTATAATTGCACAGTATTAATACTGTTATCTGGCATTTCACGTAGCACTTGGATGGCATCAGCATCCAATACTCGAAGGTTAGTTAAACCTGCAAGACCTGCTTCATAAACACATTGAGCGATACCCGGAACATGCACTTCAATGCCGACAAAGTTTCGCTCTGGGTTTGCTTTTGCCATTAGCACCAAAGAGCGACCCATACCAAAACCGATCTCTACAGTTAATGGGCGTTCAGGGTGTTCAAAATGCTGACGCAAATCACCAACGGGGTATTCCAAAATTAGATGACCATATTGTTCCAGCGCAGTACGTTGCGAAGTATTAAGTGGCGCAGAGCGGCGCATAAACGTCACGATTTCACGGTGTTCGTTTAGGTTATCCAGATCTACTGCGTGCTGGTCTAATTGATCGTTCGACATAACTTTGGCAAATGTAAAAAATTCGAATGCGGTATTTTAAGTCCTGAGATGCACAAGTCAAATTTTTTACCGTGAATAAATCCGCTTTTTGCTCAATCTCACCGACTGAAGCCGTGCTGAGCATTTGCAATGAGCAGTCAAATGCTCAGCTCAAAAGTGATGAAATAACATTAAGCTAGGCGTTTTTATCGTCAAGATCTTCATTATCAGCACCGTCAAGCTTAAACGGCAAAATGGCCTCAAGCACGGTACAACCCGGCTGTGACTGTATTTTAAATTCACCACCAATACGATGGATTCGCGTTTGCATACTGTGAAGGCCGACATGTAGGCCTTGCTCAACTTCGTCAGGGTTGAAGCCGATACCGTTATCTTCAATACGTAAGATCAGCTGAGTCTCTGTTTCGCACAAACTGACCTGAACTTTGCTTGCTTGACTGTGCTTTAAAATATTGGTCAGGGTTTCTTCAGCGACACGAGTCAAATTGAGACATTGGGTCGCAGAGGGTGAGTGAATCCATTCGGCAGCAAATTTCCAGCTCGAGCTCATGTCTAATTCTTCAAAGAGCTGTACAAAGCGATGGCGAATCGGCGCCGCCCATTCGATCGGGGTGTCTGGAACTTTCGTCCCTATACTTGAACCCGAATCGATAACTTGTCTTAAATCATTTCGGAACAGTTTAAGCATCGACATGATTTGTGGTTTTTCAATTTTGTCATTTTGTTCTAACAGTAAAATTGAACGGACAATAGATCCGCCTAAACCATCATGCAAGTCATGAGATAAATGAATTCGTTCTTGAAGTCGTGCATTTTCAAGTGCGAGTTGATGTTGTTGACCGAGTGAGGTAGCAAGTTTCAGTTCTGCACGTTGTACATTTTCAGTTAAGGTCTTATTAAAACGTTCAATTTGATGGGTGTGTCGAGCTAAACGCAAAGCCAGTACGCCACCCAAAACGAGGGTCGTTAGTGGGCCAGTATATGGTGAGAGCGCATGGCCTTCCATGGTCATCATAAAGTGCGCATCATGTACTGCAATCGGTAAATAAATCAGATACAGCGTTGCAAGCAAATAGGTTTCGGCCATTTTGGCTTTATACGCCAAGTACGGGTAGCTAATACATTTGGCCACAAAGACTAAAACAAAGAAGCTAAAACAAATTTGGATGACGGTCTTTAAATAAGCCTCTGGTGCAAAACCAATACAGATCGCTGCGATAGTGGCAAGGCTTAATAACAGCTTTTGAATTTTTGGGAAGGGGTGGTTTGCAAAATACCACGCACCAATACAGCCAAAAACCGTATAAAAACAGAAAATAATATTTTGTAGACGATCGACCTGTACGGTGGTTAGTAATGCAATTGGCCCATTAAAAATAATACACAGGCTATAAAATACCCAAGCCATGCCTGTAATGGTTAACCATAAGTAAGCTCTTTCATTACGATTGGCGAGCCATGCTAAAAAAAAGAACACGGCCACGACGAAATTAATCATCGTATTCAGTTCGACTAATTGTCGTTGTTCGAGTAACCAAATTTTAAAGGTGTCATAGACTTGCTGGTAATCCCCAATTTGAACTGAACTGAGTCCTGATTTTTGGGTCACCGAACCATACACTTGCACCCAAATGGTATTTACACCTTGCTTTAAACTCGAGCTAGGTAAGTTCAACAGTCTAGGTTGATGTTGGCTTCGCGAAAAATGTTCTGCTGAAATGTAATCTTGCCAAAGTAGGGCTTCGTTGATATAAACCCGTCCACTTTGGGTGATGCCTTGTATAGCGATAGCAATGGGTTGATTTAACTGATGGAGGTCACAGTTCAACTTAAATTGGATTTTGTACCAAGCGATACCATGATAATCCGGCCAACGTTTATTCCAAGTGTCTGGAAGCTTTTGCAGATTTTGCCAACCTGTACGTGGGCGCTCTTGCTCGACAGCGCTTTTAGCTGTGGCAATATGGGTAATTTCAACAGGACAATGACTGCTTGAGATCTGTGGGGTGGCATTGGCAAAACTGGGTATAGCGATACAACATAGCAGGCAAAATAGACTTGCTAAGACCAGCAGCCGATTTGCTTGAATGCAGTGTCGTGACCAAAACCATACCATCAAAATTCCCCCAATTTTGTGTATCCACAATTTAAAAAAATAAATAGAAAGTCAGATCAAATCTTTGTTTTATTATTGATAGTTATAATTTTATGAGATGAATTATACAGTTAAATCGAATGAATGGTGAATTTTTCTCTTTTTTATAGGCTTGGTATTTGATGTAATGTCATTACAAATGAGACTTTGATTATTGAAACCCTTTGCTATATACATCCTGCATAGGGTTTCAATAGGTCACACTTTATTGAAAATTGATTTGATTCAAAGTGAATATTTCAAAAACCCATTAGTCACTGACACGGTCAAGTAAAGTGCTACTTGCTTCATTTAAGCCAAAAACCTCTACTTGAATGTGTTTTGACTCAAATTTTTGTACGACATTCTTCAAAATATTAACGGAAGTAATATCCCAAATATGGGCATGGCTCAGATCAATTCGCACTTGACTAACCGTCTCCTGAAAATCAAAAAATTGATAAAAACTCTCAGAGCTACTAAAGAAAATTTGCCCATAGACCGTGTAACTACGGATGTTGTTTTTAAGTTCTGATGTAACTTTTACCGAGCTTTCCAGTTGATTAATAATAAACAACGCAGAGAGGAGCACACCAACCAATACGCCAAGCGCCAAATTATGTGTTGCAAGCACCACGATCACCACAGCAATCATCACGACATTAAAGGACATCGGATGCTTTGAAAATTGCTTGACTGAATTCC
Organism: Acinetobacter sp. YH12129; assembly: GCF_013418685.1. NCBI lineage: Bacteria > Pseudomonadati > Pseudomonadota > Gammaproteobacteria > Moraxellales > Moraxellaceae > Acinetobacter > Acinetobacter sp. YH12129. The sequence continues at coordinate 39,351 of NZ_VPBP01000020.1, read as the reverse complement.
ATTGGAACGTAGTGAATGACACCATGACCATAATCGCGACTAAGGCCGCCATTGGGACATAGGCCAACCAGTCTTTTAAGAACACCACTAAGCACAACAAAAATACACCTGCAACCAAAGTGGAGAGGCGAGTTCGCGCGCCAGAGCTGACATTAATAATCGACTGACCAATCATGGCACAACCTGCCATGCCGCCCATAAAACCACTGACAATATTGGCAATCCCTTGACCACGACATTCCTGATGACGATCTCCTTCAGTTCCAGTGACTTCATTGATCACTGTCGTGGTCATCATGGTTTCTAATAGGCCAACTGTTGCTAGGGTGATGGAAAAGGGGAAAATAATCGTGAGGGTTTCAAGATTGAAAGGAATGTCAGGAATCAAGAACATGGGTAAAGTCTCTGGAAACTTGCCCAAATCACTTACAGTACGCAGGTCAGCACCCAAAAATAATGCCAAGCTACTGAGGACAATAATGCAAATCAGCGGTGATGGAATAGCTTTGCCAATTTTAGGTAGATATGGAAAAAGATAAATTATTGCAAGTCCTAAAAGCATAAAGACATAGCCCAAACTATCCATCTTTGAAATTTCAGGTAGCTGTGCGACAAAAATCAAAATCGCGAGTGCATTTAAAAAACCATACACCACTGACTGCGAGACAAAGCGCATGAGTTTTGCCACTTTAAAATAGCCAGCAATGATTTGTATGACACCAGTTAAAACCGTGGCAGCCAAAAGGTATTGCAAACCATGATCTTTGACCAATGTGATCATAAGTAAGGCCATCGCACCCGTAGCAGCTGAAATCATTGCTGTACGACCACCAAATAAGGCAATGGTGCCGGCGATACAAAACGAAGCGTACAAACCAACCTGAGGGTCAACCCCAGCAATAGCTGAAAAGGCGATCGATTCTGGAATTAGCGCCAGTCCAACTACTAAGCCAGCGAGCACATCGGTACGAATATTGGAAAACCATTGTTCTTTTTTAAGTTGTAACACGGTAACTTTTCATCAAATCTTAAACGCGGCTATGTTAAAACAACTGAGTATAAAAATGCATAACAGATTGACTTGAAATCTTCTTGATTATGGACAATAGTCAATGAGTATATGTGTTTCAGCATTTACGCTTTTTTGCAATTTACAGGTTTGATCACTTGAAAGTTTGACAGAAGAGATTTAAAACATTGAATAGTACATAACAAGGATCAGATATGAAGCTTTATTATTCTCCAGGTGCATGTTCATTAGCATCACATATAATTTTAAATGAAATTAATGTCGATTTTGATTTGGTCCGTGTTGACCTAAAAAACCATAAAACAGAAAAAGGGGTGGATTATTACGAGATCAACCCAAAAGGTTATGTACCTGCATTAGAAATCAACCCAGGTTTGATCCTGACCGAGAACGTGGCCATTTTACCGTTCCTTGCACAACATGATCCTAAACAAGACTTAATTCCTCCATCAGGTTTAGGTCGTGCCAAAGTTTTAGAATGGCTTGGCTATTTGAACTCAGAATTACATGATGCTTATGCCGTATTCTTTGGTGCTCCACTAGATGCAGACGCTAAAGAAAAAGCCTATGCAGAAATTGATCGTTTATTGACATATATCGATAAAGCGATTGGTGAATCGGATAACGACTACTTGGTCGATGATAACTTCGGCCCAGCAGATGCCTATCTCTTTGTACTGACAAATTGGTCAAATGGCATCGGACATGATTTAACGCCATATAAAAATATCATTGCATTACGCAACAAAGTTGCAGAGCGCCAATCAGTTCAAATTGCGATGCGTGATGAAGGATTGATTCCTTAAAAGATGTTTCGCCCGTAAAAGTAATTCGCATTTTTTAAATGATTTTTAAGCCGATTCGACGGAGTCTTACATTTAGCGTTTGAATAAAGGGTTTAGCCTTCGGCTGGAGGTACTTTTGTTTAGGCAAAAGTACCCAAAACCATTGTCATCCGCAAAACTCGTTCACTACCGTCTAATTTTTCAAAGTATCGCAAAAACATTTTTATTAGAAGTAGCTCTGTCTCAAACAATTACGGATGACGATACCGCGTATCATTCTTTTATTTGAATCAAATTACGTTTCTGATTTTACTGCGTAACATCAGTTCTTTAAATTCAGTTTTGAAATTGAATAAACAAACCGCCGAAATTGGCGGTTTGTTTATTGCTAGATTGGCATTGCTCAGGTTCAACTTAGTACTCGAACTGTGTATAGAAATCATCAAAGTTAATATTTTTAAGCGTCAGTTGCTGTGGTGCTTTGAAGGTTGACCATTTGGTTTGAGTTTTGGCATCTTCAAACATATTGCCGCCTACAATTTCCTTACGTTTTAAGGTCGAAAAATTATAGCTTTTCGATGTTTCTTCACCAGAAGCTCGGTGAAAGCTACTGTAGTCAAAACCAATCAGGTCAAAGCGTTGATTTTGCCAACGGAAGGTGTAACTATGTCGGGGCCATTCCCAGCCACCACAAGCCATAAAATAACTAAAATGAACGAGTAAATTGCCTTTACTGATTTGGATGTCTTCTGCTTCAGCAAGTGGATCAAGTAAGCATGAATTCGGCTGCTGAGCGACTGGGATACTATGGTTTTCAACGATACGTTGATATCCCTTTGCGGTTTTAAAAAACACGATGAGTTTTCGTGGATGGTTATGAACGACTTTTCCATCGTCATCATAGGTCACCACATCGACTTTTTGTTTTTCCACGATCATCGCAACATCTGGCATTTGATCTTTGTTTAGGTCGCCAGTCGTAGCCATCAAAATGTTCCAACCTTGCGGTGCAAGTGATTTGGCTGTGCTGGGCACTTGGGCTGACAGCCAACTAGATGCGGCACAAAGACTAAAAGTACAAAATATATGGGATATTTTCATTGTTATTAGGTTTTAAAATCAAAAAAAGGACTCTATAGAGTCCTCTTTTATACCGTGATTGAGTTCTTATTTAAAGAAGTATCCGGTTTCAGGTGAACTGGCATTTGCCATGCGTTTACGCGGCATACGTCCTGCTAGGAACGCTTCACGACCGGCTTCAACTGCTTTTTTCATCGCTGAAGCCATCAGAACAGGGTGTTGAGCTGCTGCAATTGCTGTATTCATTAATACGCCATCACAGCCCAATTCCATCGCTATCGCTGCATCACTTGCTGTACCTACACCCGCATCGACCAAGACAGGCACTTTGGCATTGTCTTTAATGATCGAAATAGTATGTGGGTTGAGAATGCCTAAACCTGAGCCAATGAGACTACCTAAAGGCATAATGGCTACACAGCCCATGCTTTCCAGTTCTTGTGCCACAATCGGGTCATCTGAGGTATAAACCATGATTTCAAAGCCATCGTCAATCAATGTACGTGCAGCTTTTAAAGTCTCGGTAATATTTGGATATAGGGTTTTCTCATCGCCTAAAACCTCAAGTTTAACCAGATTGTGACCATCTAATAGTTCACGCGCCAACATACAAGTACGAACCGCGCTGTTCGCATCGAAACAACCGGCTGTATTTGGCAAAATCGTATATTTCTCAGGTGGAACTACAGAAAGCAAGTTCGGCTGGTCTGGATGTTGACCAATATTCACACGGCGAATGGCAACGGTCACAATTTCAGCACCACTAGCTTGAATGGCCTGGTCAGTTTCCGTTAAGTCCTTGTACTTACCTGTACCAACTAAAAGTCGTGAATTAAATGTACGTGAACCAATGATTAGGGGTGTATCTTCCATGGGAGCTCCATTTTAGCCGCCACCTACGGCATGAATAATTTCAATATGATCTTGCTCTGCAATTGGGGTTTGTTCCAATTTACTTTTCGAGATGATCATTTCATTTTTTTCAACAGCGAAGCGTTTGCCTTCCAGTTGTAATTGTTGAACCAATTGCAAGAGGTTGACACATTCGGTTTGTGTAGCTTCGCCGTTTAAATAGATTTGCATTTTTGGATTCCGTTCTTGCTGCCTTACCTATTGAATAAGGCCAAAATCTGTTGTTAATTATTTTGCGTATTTAAATGCATTCCAGGCCAATATGAGCCATCCAGCAATCATCAGCGCTCCACCAATTGGGGTAATGGCACCGAGACCACGTGGTAAGCCTAGAGCCATCACATATAAAGAACCACAGAAGAAGAAAATACCAACTTGTATAAGGAGGAAACTAGCTTTAATTGGAAGTTGGGGAATGACTTTGGATAAGATCGCGAGGGCAAGTAAGCCTAGTGCATGGTAAAAGAAATAGTCCGTTGCAGTTTGCCACCAAGCCAATTGGGCTTCAGTCGCGCGCGCTTTTAATCCGTGTGCACCAAAGGCACCAAGCATCACAGCAAAAGCTAAGTTAAGTGCGGAAATGGCAATCCACATGTGCATTCACCTTAACAAAATTTGCGCATAACCATAGCATATTTAGCGCGCAGGGTTAAAGCAAAAATGCCCAAAGTTTTTGTGTTGTAGTTTGTCATTCAATACTATTCAGACATAAAAAAGAGCATCGAAATGCTCTTTTTTAGGATGACTAGGAAATGCTTTCCAATTAGTTTGAAGACATTGCGACTTTAATTTTTTCCATCGCATTTTTTTCCAACTGACGGATACGTTCAGCAGATACATTATATTCTGCCGCCAATTCATGCAGCGTCGACTTTTCGTCATCTAACCAGCGACGTTGTAAGATGTTACGCGAACGGTCATCCAACTGATCCATGGCTTCATGTAAAGCTGAAGTGCTTTGTTCTTCGTAATCTTCATCTTCCGCTAAACGCGCAGGGTCGTAACGGTTATCTTCGAGATAAAGGGCAGGAGCGACATGGGTCGAACCTTCATCGTCATCATCACCTTGAGCTTCAAATGCAGCATCATAAGCGGTTAAACGGCCTTCCATTTCCAAGACTTGTTCAGGTGTCACATTTAAGTCATTGGCAATCGACTGTGCTTCAGCCAAAGTTAATTTTTTAGATGACTTTTTTAAGCTACGTAAATTAAAGAATAATTTACGCTGTGCTTTAGTGGTCGCAATTTTGACAATACGCCAGTTACGAATCACATATTCATGAATTTCTGCTTTAATCCAATGCACAGCAAAAGATACGAGACGTACGCCCATGTTTGGGTCAAAACGTTTTACCGCTTTCATTAAGCCCAAGTTACCTTCTTGAATCAGGTCACCTTGTGGCAAGCCGTAGCCTGCATAGCTACGTGCGATATGCACAACAAAACGAAGATGTGACATCACCAGCATTTTAGCTGCGTCTAAATCTTGGTCATAATAATAACGTTCGGCCAGCTCTTTTTCTTGTTCGGCCGATAAAATTGGAATCTGATTAACAGTACTAATATAAGCACCAAGATTCACCCCAGGTGCCGATAATGACAGGGGCATCAATTGATTGCTGCTGTCACTCATGTTTTCTCCTTGAGAATTAAAATGGGTAAGCCCAATAACTAAGATTCATCTTAATCCAATATTTCCGTAAATTATGGAAAATTGGGTATAGAAATGTAAACTTTTATTCAATTATGAAGCAATTTAGTTTAACTGAATCTTTTTAAGATTCAATTAAGTAATGAAACTCAGAATCGGAAATTTTGCGCATTTCACAGTTTAACTGATGTATTTGACAGTATCGTGATACATCTTGTTGGCTGTGCGGATCGGATGACTTTAACAATAAAGATTGATCTGGACTTTTCTTTAAAGCTTTTTTGAGCATCAATAGTGGCATCGGGCAAGGTTTACCCATTGCATCTACAGTTAAAAGCGAATTTTGGCTGTCACTCACGAAGCAGATCCAACATGTTTACATTTCAATGGAAATATTAGCAAATACAGTGCCAAATCCCAACCTAAAATAGGTAAAAATCCTTTGTGATTTATAACTCAAACGATGTGAAAAAATAAGAATATTCAAAAGGAAAATAGATCAAAAAAATCTATTAATTGCGGTAAACCCGTGTTAAGCTCGTTGCGTTGTTAAGATTTTTGTTGGCTGTGAAGCCTCTTAACTCTTGATATATTTGGATGTAACCGGGATTTTGTTGATAGTTTTACAGAATGATTACAAGCTTAGAAATAAAAATATTTTTTAACCTTGTTTGGTCTGCTGTTTGCAACACCGGGTGGTCCTTCTTTTTTAAATACGATAAGGATTAACTTATGACAGCTCGTGAACAAGGCGTTGTTAAATGGTTCAACGACACTAAAGGCTTTGGCTTTATTCAACGTAACGGCGGCGACGACGTATTCGTTCATTTCCGCGCAATTATGGGCGAAGGTCACCGTTCACTTCGTGACGGTCAACGCGTAGAATTCAGCGTTGTTAAAGGTCAAAAAGGCTTCCAAGCTGAAGAAGTACAACCTTTAGACTAATCGTCTGAATGTACTCAAAAACGCTCCAATGTAAATTGGGGCGTTTTTTGTTTATAATGCTTCAGCAATTTTGTGATTATTCAATTAGGGCACATCTATATGTCATCAGGTTTTGAAACCTTAAATTTACATCCGAACCTTAAAAAAGCCATTGATGCTTTGGGTTTTAAGGATATGACGCCTATTCAGCAAAAGGTTTTAAAATTTACATTGGCTGGACATGACGCTATTGGTCGTGCTCAAACTGGTACTGGGAAGACTGCGGCTTTCTTGGTCAGTGTGATCAATGACTTGTTGAATAATCCAATTAAGGAACAGCGTTATCGTGGTGAACCGCGTGCATTGATTCTTGCACCAACCCGTGAGCTTGCATTGCAAATTGAAAGTGATGCTAAAGAATTAGTGAAATACACTGATCTCAATGTCATGACTTTGCTCGGTGGGGTAGATTTTGATAAGCAAAAAAATCTATTAAATCGTAATTTTGTCGACATTATGGTTGCAACCCCAGGTCGCTTAATTGACTTTGTGGAACAAAAAGAAGTTTGGCTCGATCAAATTGAATTTTTAGTGATTGATGAAGCTGACCGTTTATTAGATATGGGCTTTATCCCATCTGTAAAACGTATCGTGCGCTTTTCACCACGTAAAGAACAACGACAAACTTTGATGTTCTCTGCAACATTTAGTTATGATGTTTTAAATTTGGCACAGCAATGGTTGTTTGAACCAGTAACTGTTGAAATTGAACCTGAGAAAAAAACCAATGCAGATGTAGAGCAACGTGTCTACATGGTGGCGAAGTCTGATAAATATAAATTATTGGAAGACATCTTACGTGATGAACCAATTGAAAAGGTCATGATCTTTGCCAACCGTCGTGATCAAGTGCGTAAACTTTATGATCATCTCAAAAAAGACGGTTATAAAGTGGTGATGTTGTCAGGTGAAATCGCTCAAGATAAGCGTTTGAAAATGCTTGATCAGTTTAAAAATGGTCAACATAACATCATGATTGCAACAGACGTTGCAGGTCGTGGTATCCATGTCGATGGCGTTTCTCATGTCGTGAACTTTACACTTCCTGAACAGTCTGATGATTATGTACACCGTATCGGTCGTACAGGTCGTGCAGGAACACGTGGTGTCAGTATTAGTTTCTTGTCTGAAGATGATGCTTTTTCACTACCTGAAATTGAAAAAGCCATTGGTCAAAAATTACCTTTAACCCGTTTAGACGGTTATTGCTAATTTTTGCTTCAAAAAAAGCCTGCAGATTTGCAGGCTTTTTTTATTTCATCTCGACTATTTCATAACAATTATTTCATGACGATAATTTCATTTTGAGTTAATGACAAAACGACATCACAGACTAACGTTTTAGTTGGCACGGCAACTAAAGGTCAGTACAGTTTGGTAATCATCATCTTTGCTGATGCTGCCGCTATTTCCTGTAATGGTGCCAAGTACGCCAGCCGCCGCCTGAATCATTTGACCTGTCTTTTCATCGACCACGCCTTTTAAAACACCGTTGTATTCTTGCTTTTCATCCACGACGACAGGGGTCGCATTTTTACCACAGGTACTATTTGCTGCTGCAATTGCATTATTTTTTGCCGCTAAACTGGTTTTACCTACGGCAGTCACTTCATATTGATTATTCGGTTTTTGAATCGCTAAAGATTTTGTTGGCGTAGATGTACATGCAGCTAAAAGCACAGTTGCGCTTAGCGTGCTAACAATGGCAACAGTTTTGTTGAATTTTTTCATGCGGTGCCCCGAGTTAGAAACAATTTGATTTATTTGAACATAAAATTTCTTATAGAACAGGGAACTGCTGTACAAGTTATGCGGTTTTTTTATAGTAAATCTGTGAATAAAGCTGACTTAACAAATAAGCACCGAGTCTGATGTAAACATTCTAGAGTAAGTTATTGAGAATATGCTAATCTTGAGCAAACGTTTTAAAGTACAGTGTATAGATGTCAATTCTAAAATCAGCAGTTGATACAGTTCATCAAAATATTCATCAGCGTCAGTCGATTGGTCATTTAATTGAACCTGCGCCGAATGCTGAGCAATTGGAAAATGCGTTTCAAGCCGCTTTAACGGCGCCAGATCATCATCGTCTTAAGCCTACGCGTTTCGTGATTATTCCTGAAACTGAACGTGAAGCATTTGGTGAGTTGCTTTCACATGCTTTAGCCGATACTGGACAAACAGAAGAAGCGCAGTTGGAACGTGTGAAACACCATCCATTTCGTGCGCCACTATTGGTTTTGGCTTTAACTCAATTACAAGATCATCCCAAAGTTCCGCATTTCGAACAAATTTTAAGTTCAGGCGCAGCAGTACAAAACTTTTTGCTCTCTCTACAAGCACAGGGCTTTTCAACCATGTGGCGTAGTGGGGCGGTGGTTGAATCTAAATTGTTTAAACAAGCCTTAGGCTTAACGGAAAATGATTTGATTTCAGGCATTATTTATATCGGTACAGCAGTGAAAGCAATTCCACCGCGTGCTGAAATACAGTCTGCTGACTTTGTAAGCCATTGGCATAAAGCAAACCAATAAAAGTGAAAAATAGGTCGATTGAACAAGATCGATCAGTAAAGAAATTAGGATAAAAGAACAATGTCAGAACTTGATTTTGCAAGTCTTGTTAGCCCTGTGTCAGTAGACCAAAAAACGGCACTGCGTGTGACGGTGTTGGGTGGTGGGAGTTTTGGTACTGCGATGGCCAATACTGCAGTACGTAATGGCTGTGACACCATGATATGGATTCGTGATGAGGCGGTAGCTGCGGATATCAATGCAACACATATCAATAAACGTTACTTGCCAGATTTTCAATTAGAAGCAGGTTTGCTTGCTGTTTCAGATTTAGAAAAAGCAGTATGTAATCGTGACATTATTTTGGTGGCCATTCCGAGCCATTCTTTCCGTAGTGTTTTACAACAGATAAAACCTTTTATCACGTCACAAGCAGTGGTGTCTTTAACCAAAGGTATTGAAGCCAATACCTTTAGTTTTATGAGCGATATTATTCGTGAAGAGCTTCCTGAAGTCCCTTATGGTGTGCTTTCAGGGCCAAACTTGGCGAAGGAAATTGTTGCGGGGCAACCTGCGGGGACTGTGATTGCAAGCCAATCTGAACTGGTTCGTTATGCGGTTCAACAAGCGCTGCACAGTGCATTATTCCGTGTATTTGCAAGTGATGATGTGCATGGCGTGGAATTGGGCGGTGCACTGAAAAATATCTATGCAGTCGCGATGGGTCTAGCTGCAGCTTATGGTGTCGGTGAAAATACCAAGAGTATGATTTTGACACGTGCTTTGGCAGAAATGAGCCGCTTTGCAGTGAAATTAGGCGCAAACCCATTAACATTCCTAGGTTTATCTGGTGTCGGTGATTTATTTGCAACTTGTAGTAGTCCGCTCAGTCGTAATTACCAAGTCGGTTTTGCACTCGGCAGTGGTAAAAGCTTAGAACAAGCGACCAAAGAACTAGGACAAACTGCGGAAGGGATTAATACTATTGTGCAAGTACGCGCACGCTCTGAGGAGTTGGGTGTATATATGCCAATTACCAGTGCATTGTATGAAGTGATTTTTGAAGGTGCGCCGGCCCTGAACATTGCTTTGTCATTGATGAAAAATGGACATCGCAGTGACGTTGAATTTGTCTTGCCACATCAGCAAGTTTAAGTTTGCTGATTAATATGCAATACACATAGCTTTGTCATACTGGCTGTATATAATGTGCGGAATAGAATAAGGAAATTTTATGCAACTGACATTGGTTAGGCATGGCGAAGCTGCTCCACCTGTAATGGGGAATGATGAAAAGCGTCCTTTAACAGCGCGTGGACAAACTCAAGCGGAAGAAACTGCAGCATATTTGAAAGATATAATTCAACCAGACGTTTTTGTGGTGAGTCCGCTACTGCGTGCGCAGCAAACACTTTCATCTTTGCAAAAACATTTTCCACATGTGCCTGTGGTTATTTGTAATGCCATCAAACCGGAAGATGATGCCAAAGTTGCAGTGGAATGGTTGTCACATTTACCGTATGAGTCTATTGTGGTGGTGTGCCATATGAACGTTGTGGCACATATGGCCAGTGTTTTGGTCTCAGAATATTTTAATCCCTATGCTTTGGCAGAAGCGCGCATTTATGAACAAGCGGTCATTGCTCCAGGGTTATCAACTCAAATTAAAACGTTTATACCATCAACATAAAAACCAATTAAAACGGCAGAAAAATTAATGTTGTATTTATGGATGCCCGAAGCCAATGGGGTTTGGCAATGGTCAGAAGGGGATTTCTGGAAGCAGTCATCGACACTTGAACAGTTGATTCAGGAAATTCAGCCACATGCGGGAAAGGAAGCGGTTGTTTTCTTTCCGAGTCGTGATGTACAAATCATTCAGCAAAATTTTCCAAAAAACCAATATAAAAAACTTGGCCCAGACGGCGTAAAATATTTACTTGAGGAATATGTCATTTTGCCTTTGGATGCAATGAAAGTATTGCATCATTTTCAAAGTCCAGATGAATTAACGGTCATGGGGATTGCACATAGTGCAGTCGAAACGATGCAGCATGCTTTGACGCTAATTCCTGTAAAAGTTATTTCATTATTACCAGACTTTTTGGTCTTACCAAGTCCAGAATCAGGGCAACATGTTTTGGCAAATGTCAGCGGTCATTTATTGGTCCGAAATAATGAATATGTCGGTCAGTCTGTTGATGATTTGGCATTGTATTTAGATTATCAAATTGGTCAGCCGAACTATAAGATTTCAAATCTAAGTTCAGATCAGACGCATAGTCTTGAAGCCGCTGTAACGCATGATCACATTGAATCTTTTCATTATGAATTACCCAATATAAAAAAACCGAAACAACACCCACTCAATGTTTTGCCGAAAGCCAAAGCCAATACGGGTGTGAGTGGCTATTGGAAAGCATGTGCAGCTGTTTTGGTTGCGGCTCTAATTACTCAGTTTAGTTATGATGCAGTTCGCTGGTATCAATACAAAAAAGTGGCCAATATCACTGCGGCACAAGCGATTGATCAGTTTAAATATTGGTTTGGTCAAAGCTATCCTGTCACTGAACAAACGCTGAAAAGCCAGTTCGAATCACAATTGCGTCAGAGTCAAACGGGCAATGCACAGGCTTTGTCTTTACTGAGCCGTGTTGGTCCTGTTCTAATGCAAAACCAAATTTCTGCAAATCGTGTGAGCTATGAAGCCTCGATGTTAAATATGGAGCTAAAAGCCAATTCGGCAGAAGTACTACAAACCCTAACCAATCAATTAAAACAACAAGGTTTTAAAGTTGAATTAGGGAATATTCAACCAGGTGCCAACGGCGCGATTGGATTGGTGAAAATACAATAATGACAAAAATGGAAAACCTACAGCAACGTATAGATGGGCAAATTGAGCGCATCACTGATTATTTAGGCCAACTGTCAACACGTGAACGAGTCATGGTGATCTTTACCACGATTTTTGTTGTAGTGGCAGCGATTGGTTCGGCACTGTTTTATATGAACAAAGCTGCAAATTTTCAACAAAAGCGCGTGAATGAACTCAAAGATACTGTTGTTTGGATGCAAAGTAATGCCGTCACGATGAAACCAGCAGGTGATACACAACTGAGCGCGTTGGAAAAAGTTCAGCGTGTATCGCAACAACAGGGCTTGTCAGTAGCATCGCAACAAGTCGGTGAGCAAATACAGATTGCAGTGATGCATGAAAATTATGCAATTCTGGCCAATTTTTTGACGCAATTGGTTCAAATGGGCTTAAGTATTGAAAAGATGGAATTAAGTTCTGAAGCGGGACAGGTCAAATTAACAGCGAGTGTGCAATAATCGGTAAAAATAAAGATCTGCTAAGCATGGTGTTTTATTTGTGCTGTGCCTATAATATGCCGACTTAAAAAGCAGTAGACTTTTATAGATATGTTGTATTCTCTAGCCCGCCCTTTGTTGTTTACTTTAGCACCAGAGCGTGCACATGAGCTGACATTATCGCTGTTGAAATCTTCTCACAAGATGGGAATGATGCGTCAAAACGTGGCGTCTAAACCAGTGACATGTATGGGAATCGAATTTCCTAATCCTGTTGGTTTAGCAGCCGGTCTTGATAAAAACGGTGCTTATATCGATGCGCTGGCGAGCCAGGGCTTCGGCTTTATTGAAATTGGTACAATTACACCACTTCCACAATCAGGTAACCCTGAACCTCGTTTATTTCGTTTACCGAAAGCAAAAGCTATTATTAACCGTATGGGTTTTAACAACGATGGCGTGGATCAGCTGATCGAAAATGTCAAAGCTGCAAAATTTAAGGGTGTACTTGGGATCAATATCGGTAAAAATGCAGTCACACCTGTTGAAAAAGCAGTTGACGATTATCTGATTTGTCTAGAAAAAGTTTATAACTACGCTTCTTATATTACGGTTAATATTTCATCTCCTAACACAAAAAATCTTCGCAGCTTACAAAGCGGTGATGCTTTGACTGAACTGTTAGAGACGCTCAAGAAACGTCAACTCGAGTTGGCGGATGAAAATCAACATTATGTACCCTTAGTACTTAAAGTTGCACCAGATCTAGAACCAGAAGACATTAATTTTATTGCCCAACAATTGTTAAAATTTAAAATTGATGGTCTGATTGTTACCAATACGACTTTGTCACGTGAAGGTGTTGAAGGCCTTCCATATGGTGATGAAGCAGGTGGTCTATCCGGTGCGCCAGTCTTTGAAAAAAGTACGGCATGTTTGGCGGCTTTTGCTAAAGTATTAAACGGTCAAATTCCATTGATCGGTGTAGGTGGTATTTTGTCGGGCGCGGATGCTGTTGCGAAACAAAAAGCAGGAGCTAGCCTTGTACAAGTGTATAGTGGCCTCATATATACAGGTCCGACACTTGTAAAAGACTGCGTAGACGCATTGTAAATATCATGAATACCATTGATATCTTTATACTGATTATTTTGCTCATTGGAGGGCTTAACGGTTTGCGTCAAGGATTTGTAAAAGCCTTTGCGAACTTCATTGGATGGATTCTTGCACTTGTCATTGCGGCAAAGTATGCAACCGTCCTTGCACCTTCGATGACATCTTTAAGTACAGATCCAGTGGTACAGAAGATTGCCGCGTTCGCATTTATTGTATTGTTGATTGTAGTCATGACTTGGGTCGCGACATGGTTATTGAACAGTATTTTGAAAACATTAAAGCTCGGTCCGTTAAATCGACTGGCAGGTGGTGTTTTTGGAAGCTTAAAAGGATTGTTGGTGGTGCTGATCACTATGCAGGGGCTAGGTCCTTGGGTAGAAAGTTCACCACATTGGAAACAATCTAAAATGGTTCAGTCATTATTGCCATATGCGCCTTGGGCAACCGAATTGTCCAAAGATGCTGCAAATCAAGCACTTCATCATATTCAGTCTGAAGATGCTCAGAAATCTTCAGACCTCCCATCTGAGTCGCAGAACAAGCACGGACGTTCTGGATCGGGTGAGTCAACAAATAATCCTTTTTATTAACCCTAGCTTGTCTGCGAGGTTGCTATGTGTGGAGTAGTTGGTATAGCTGGTAAATCACCTGTTAACCAAATGTTGTTTGATGCGTTAACGATGTTACAACATCGTGGACAGGATGCAGCCGGGATCGTAACTTGTCAGGATGGTCGTTTATTCCTGCGTAAAGATACGGGTATGGTGCGTGATGTGTTCCACACACGTCATATGCGTGCATTACAGGGTAATTATGGTATTGGCCATGTTCGTTACCCAACTGCTGGTTCTTCAAGCAGTGCTGAAGCTCAGCCATTCTATGTAAACTCACCTTATGGCATCACGCTTGCACATAATGGTAACTTAACCAATGCTGCTGAAATTCATGATGACTTGTTCACGACTGACTTACGTCACATGAACACCGATTCAGACTCAGAAGTATTGTTAAACGTATTTGCTCACGAATTGCAAAAACGCGCAAAACTTACACCAAGCGCTGAAGATGTATTCCACGTGGTTTCACGTGTGCATGAACGTTGCAAAGGTGGTTATGCGGTTGTTGCTATGATCACAGGTCAGGGCCTTGTGGGTTTCCGTGATCCAAATGGTATTCGTCCATTGATCTACGGTTCGCGTGAAACTGAAAATGGTATGGAATATATCATTGCGTCTGAATCTGTCGCAATTACAGCGCTCGGCTTTAAGGTTGAACGTGATATTGCACCGGGTGAAGCAATTTATATTACTGCTGATGGCGTGATGTCGACCAAGCAGTGCGCAGTAGCCCCTGAATATCGTCCTTGTATCTTTGAATACGTATATTTTGCGCGTCCAGATGCGACTATTGATGGTATTTCAGTTTACAAAGCACGTTTGAAAATGGGCGAAAAACTTGCTCAGAAAATTCTACGTGAATGGGGTGATGAGCACGATATCGATGTCGTGATCCCAATTCCTGATACTTCACGTACTTCTGCGCTCGAGCTTGCAAATACCTTAGGTGTGAAATTCCGTGAAGGCTTCATGAAGAACCGTTATATCGGTCGTACCTTCATTATGCCGGGTCAGCAACTTCGTAAGAAATCTGTGCGTCAAAAGCTAAACCCTGTAGAGCTAGAGTTCCAAGGCAAAAACGTACTATTGGTCGATGACTCGATTGTACGTGGTACGACTTGTAACGAAATCATTCAAATGGCGCGTGACGCGGGTGCGAAAAAAGTATTCTTTGCGTCTGCTGCACCGATGGTGAAATATCCAAACGTGTACGGTATCGATATGCCAGCCAAATCTGAACTGATTGCGTCTGAACGAAGTGTAGAAGAAATTCGTGAAATCATTGGTGCTGATCGCCTAATTTTCCAAGATTTGGAAGATTTGAAATCTGCAGTACGTACCAAGAAAGTCCCTGAGTTACAGGACTTTGATTGCTCGGTATTTGATGGTAAATATGTGGCAGGCGGTATTGATGCTGAATATTTAGCAGCATTAGAGCGTAAGCGTAATGACTCTGCAAAAAATGAAAAGCCAGCTTATATCGATGTGAACATTGATGCAGCTTCTGTGGATTTAACAGGTGTTCGCGAAGAATAATCTGCTGAAAACATACTGAAAAAGCGGGAATTTCCCGCTTTTTTCATTTATGATGAGCAAACAAAAGACAATGTAGCTTAAGGGTATTACATTGAGACGTGTGGGTTATGATTTTATAAAAAACAAAAATATGTTTTGGCCTGTCACCATGTGTATGGCGGCAGTGTTTTTGACCGTCGCAATTATTAATGTAATTGTCGGTTTAATTGTGGATTATTATGATTTCACTCAGTCTATCTATTGGCATGTCCTTAGCCCATTTTTAGTGGCGGCTGTGCTGCTGATTATGTTGGTTTCAGTTCTCTATGATTTTTACACCTTTCG
Organism: Acinetobacter sp. YH12129; assembly: GCF_013418685.1. Classification (NCBI taxonomy): domain Bacteria; kingdom Pseudomonadati; phylum Pseudomonadota; class Gammaproteobacteria; order Moraxellales; family Moraxellaceae; genus Acinetobacter; species Acinetobacter sp. YH12129. The sequence goes on along the minus strand of NZ_VPBP01000020.1, from coordinate 23,488 downwards.
CTTAGGTGGTTATTCACTTGCTAAACAGTTGGGTGCGCGTCGTCTGAGTCTGATAGAAAGTATTCCTGAAGAAAGTGTTGCACTGCGTATGACTGAGCAGCTGGCAGATACCTTTCTAATCGATACTCCTGCACTTTATGTCTTACCCGATGAAGTGGGTGTAAATGCACTCACCGCAGGTTTTAGCCCTCGAGATACATCGATCATTTTAACCTGGGGTGCATTACAAACCTTAGATGAGATGGAAATGTATGGTTTGCTGAGCCATGAATTTAATAAAATCTTGTCAGGGGAAGCTGCGGAAAATACCCGTTTGAAAATCTTATATAGCGGTTTGACGACCTTTAGTCAGTGGGGTAGTAAAATTGCAAAACGTGGTTTCTATAAAAATGGACAAGCACGGGACAATAAGTTTGAAACCCTCTTTGTAGCGATTGGCGCGGTCATTTGGTTGATCGGAAGCTTGGGTGTTTTGATTTCCCGCTTTATTAAATATATCTCTTTGGGTTCTCGAACCTATCGCAATGATCAGAAAACCAAACGTCTGATTCAAAATGATGCCAATATTCAAACCTTATTAAGGATTTATGTGCATCATTCAGGTTCGCAAATTCATAGTGAATATGCGGAATCGATTTCTCATATGTGTTTTGCAAACTCACTCAGTCCGCAAAACTGGATGAATATTCATCCGAGTATTGAACAGCGCATTTTTGAATTAAATCCAGCGCTCATTCATGATTTACAACTAGAAAATTTAAAAAAACTGCGAAACCAACCGCTATTTTATTTATTCCGTTCACTAGAAGAAGCTAATCCAGATGTTGCAACACCATGGAACTCGCCACAACCATTACCTTTACTGCGCTTGTCACCGATTAGTTTTGCGATACGAGATGCAATTAAACCGTTGAACCCCGAGATTCGTGAAAATTGGCAGCGGCCTGAATTGATCCAACGTGCCTTGCAAACAGCAACGGGTTCGCGTGAGGTGATGGTTGCTATTTTAATGATTCGTCAGTATCGAGAGTTTATTCCGACTGAAGCTGAAGTGAGTCGTGCGATTGTGGATGCCTTATTGAATCTTGATGGTCGTGTGCATATCTCAATTTTTCATGAGGCATGTAAAAATATTGGTACCATGCCAGCAACAATTTCACGGCAGTTCTTAACCAAGCTGGCCAAAATTATTCAGGAAGATGGTGAAATTGGTTTGCTCGATGCATTACTACTTGAAACAGTCAAATATGAGTTAAATCTGTTGCCTGCACATACACCTACATCTTTAGAAGATGTAAAACCGAGTATTGTGCGTTTGATTGATGCCTTGTTGCATGTGCAACAAATTAACAGTGATAACCAACTCGAAGTACGTGAAAAAATCCTCAATCGAATCTTAACGAAAGAAGAACTAGAGTTTTATCGTGATATTTCTGATGAGCCAATAGACTTGGCTGAAATCCTAAATGATATTTCAGGATTGTTGCTGCGTGAGCGTTTAAGCATCCTTGGGGTTGCAGAAGTATGTCTATGGAATGATCGAATTATCACGCAAGATGAGTTGGATGTTTTGCAGTTGCTATATTGGCGTATTGGATTTGAATCAGCTGAGATAGTTGAACTAATGCAAAAGAAAAATAGTTTGATGATCGTATAATTATTTATAGCGGCTTGATTTATGAATAAATTGTTTAATTTTAAGTCAAAATTAGTCTGAGCAATTCTAAAGAATCTTTAAAGAAATAGTATGATCTAATTGATTTATAAAAGTTCAGCAAAACAGAGTGAATCCCGTTAGAATATCAAGCCTTGAATAGGTGAAAATGAAAGCATGATTGGGCATCAGCGAAGCATAATGGCGGCAATGGGAATTGATGTATGGATTCCTCAGGCGGCACCGTGTCAGCAATTTAGCTCAAATATCTGGCGAGATCAGGCGGCTCCTGAAATAGTCTCTGAAATTCTACTCAAAAATGAGCCTCAGCCAACGCCTGTTTCATCACAGACTGAGCTTAAAAACAACGTTGATGTTGTTGTAAATCAACCTGTAGAAGCACCTAAGGATGAACCAAAGGTTGTTGAGCCTGTTGAAGTTCGTCCGATTGTTCAAATCCCTTCGTTTAACTTAGAAGCTATCTGTTTAATGCACTGTGTCATTGTTATTGATGCCACAGAATTAACTGCAGAGCAGCAAGTTTTGTGGAGCAATATTCAGCGCGCAGTCAGTGCCGATTTCTTTGCTTTACAGTGGCCATTTGGTTGGGTGAATTTGCAAGATGGTCGTGGTGCAGCATCTTATGTGCAGGGCTTTATTGATGCGATGAGCTTGGATAAAAATGTTATTTGCTTAGGCGATATTCCGCATTTAGAGCATGCGAAGGTGTATCCATTGGCATCTTTACAGCAAATGATTGAACAGCCTTTATTGAAAAAACGCTTATGGCAATTTATGCAAAATAAGGCAGGACAAAATACTTAAATTACGTAAATGGAAAATTTATGCAAAAAAAAGTAGTGGTTTTTAGTCAAATAGATCAAGAAATAATTCAACGTTTAGAACAGCAATTTAAAGTTTTCCAAATTAGCCCTAAATTGGGTGATGTGAATCAGCAAATTCTTGAGCATTCAAAAGATGCTGACGCCATGATCGGTGCGGGACGTTTGTTGAATGCTTCGAATTTAGCGCATGCATCACAATTAAAAGTCATCTCAAGTGTAAGTGTCGGTTATGATAACTATGATCTTACATTTTTAAACCAAAAAAATATATGGTTGAGCCATACTCCGCATGTATTGACGGAAACTACAGCAGATTTAGCCTTTACCTTGCTGATGAGTGCAGCACGGAAAGTGCCTGTATTGGATCAATGGACCAAACAAGGGCAGTGGAAGCGTACAGTGGGCCCTGAGCAATTTGGCATGGATGTCTTTGCTAAAACCATCGGAATTATTGGCTTAGGACATATTGGAGCAGCGATTGGGCGTCGTGCTCGCTACGGCTTTAATATGAATGTGCTCTATCATAATCGCCGGGAAAAAATTGAATTGGCTGAATCTTTATCAGCGCAATATTGCGATTTGGATGATTTGTTGCAACGTGCTGACTTTGTGGTCGTTGCAGTGGATTTAAATGCAGAATCGAAAGCTTTAATTGGTGAGCGTGAGTTGGCCTTGATGCAATCACATGCGGTATTGGTCAATATTTCACGGGGTTCAGTGATTGATGAAGCCGCATTAATCGATGCATTAAGTCGTGGTCAAATATTTGCAGCAGGCTTAGATGTGTATGAGCAAGAGCCACTTCAAGAATCCCCTTTATTTACATTAGCCAATGTCGTGACATTGCCCCATGTGGGTTCAGCAACAGCGGCAACCCGTAAACGTATGGCAGAGTTGGCTTATCAAAATTTAGTGGATGTTTTGGTACATGAGCGCGCGCCGCGCTATGTGGTCAATCCAAAATTTGAATAAACAATCACAACAGTTTTCTCCATAATTCACCAAAATTCAATGCTATATTCGATGAAGTACGAATATGAAATTTAGAGAATAGACTTTGAAAAAGATTTTACTGGCATGTGGTCTCGGGCTTTGTTCGACATTGGCGCAGACGCAGTCCGTAGATTTTAGTTCATCCCCACAATTTTCTGTGCCTGAAATAGGTAGTGGCGTCGGCTTGTTGGATCAACAAAAAGAGTGTGCCATTGGCGAGAAGGTGTATCGTGAGGTGCATCGTCAACTTCCTGTGACTGAAAATCCGTGGATGGAAGATCGTCTTTTATCTGTCTTTACGCATATTTTGAGCCAAACTCAACTCAATCAACCGGTCGGTTTGTTATTAATTAATGATCCACAAATTAATGCTTTTGCTGTACCGGGTGGTTTATTTGCATTAAATGCGGGATTAATTAATTCAGCACGCAACATGGATGAAGTGGCAGGGGTGATGGCACATGAAATTGCACATGTATCACAACGTCATTACAGTCGTTCACAAGAAGCCTTTAAAGGGCAAGGTTTATTGTCACTAGCCGGTATTTTGGTCGGAGCCTTGGTGGCCTCACAGGCAGATGGTGATGTCGGTGCGGCTGTAATGATGGGCTCACAAGCCGCTTTAATGGATAAACAGCTAACCTATAGCCGAAACCAAGAACGTGAAGCAGACCGTATCGGGATGCAGTATATGTACCGTGCTGGATACAATCCGCAGAGTATGGCTGACTTCTTTGAAGTGATGCATCGCTCTACGAGTCGAGTGAGCTTTCTGCCTGATTTTTGGTTGACACATCCTTTAACCACGGAGCGTATGAGCGAAGCGCGCTTACGTGCCAATCAGTTGCCTCAAGTTAAAACTAGTTTGGTTGATCAAGATTTTGAAATTCTGCGCTGGTATAGTCGAGTATTGTCAGGTCAGGCGACTGAATTGCAATTAAATGCGATGGTGGCGCAAAAGAATTATGCAGCTGAGTTGGCTTTGGTGAGCTTGCATATTAAACAAGGTGACTTTAGTGCTGCTCAAAAGTTATTAAATGAAGCAGCAAAACAAAATGCTTCGCATGCACTTTTTACTATTTTGCAGACCGATGTGCTGTTGGGTCAAAACAAAGCGGCTGAAGCTGTGAACGCTGTGAAAAGTTCGGCAATCATCATGCCTGAAAATCGTGCATTAAATTATAAATATGCAGAGGCTTTGATTCGAAACAAAGAATATGCGCAAGCACAACTGATTCTTCAGCGATTTTTACAAGCAAATCCACGGGACTTGAGTGGTTGGCGACTGATGTTGCAAATGGCTGATGCAGATAAAGATGCAAGCTTCCGTTCAGTCAATGTACTGCGATATCGAGCTGAAGTAGAGTATTGGGGCGGGGATGAAGAACGCGCGATTAAATCTTTGCTACAGGCGCAACGTATCGCCAAAGACTCGAAAAGTCTTTCTGCGAAAATCAAGCAGCGTGTGGACGAAATGCAAAATGAACGGAAATTAAAAATATAAAGATTTCAAATGTGATGTACTTATCTATGTCGATTATAAAGTGCAAATTGTAGTTTTAGTGGTTTAGATTAATCAGTGTAAACTAGCTGGATGTAAAATGTTTATGATTAAGAACTTACAAATGAAAAATATGATTTTGGCGGCCTGTCTGTTGGGCTTAGCAACGAATATTGCAGCAGCGAACGCAGAACAATATGTGATCGCTGTGAATGATATTAACGAAAAATATAAAACCGATGTGCGACAATTTTTTAGTCAGTTAGACCCACAGCAACAGGGATTTAAAGCAGACCAGCAAGTGAAATACTGCGGTATTGTTCAGACTTATGTAAATGATCTTTATCGTGCTGCAGACGAAAATCGTGCATTTTTAGATCGTGAGTACCGTAATATGAATAAGCAGGATGTGATTCAGCAGGTGATCGCATCAAAAGAGATGCAATTATTAAAAAAATATAATGTGCAATGTGCCCTAAATTAAAAATAAATTTATAAGCATTTTAAATCATCACGAGAAACTGAATAAAAATGAAACTCGATGATTTTGGTATGAGTCATGGCAGAATCACGCTTCAGTTGATTCAGCGCCACGATGCAAAAGCACTTTATGAGGCGATTTGTCAAAGTATAGAAACCTTACGAATGTTTCCTGCAAGTTTGGCTTGGTCCTTACAAGAACCTAATTTAGATGCTTCATTGGCATTTTGTGATTCGAGAGTGTTGGCAGCGTTAAATCAGGAAAATTTTGTTTATGTGATTCGTGAGCAACAGTCGCATAACTTTTTAGGTGTCATGGATATTCATCAAATCAATTGGATGGAAAACCAAGCTGCCGTTGGATTTTGGGGAAATGTTGAATTTAAAGGGCAGGGCTTGATGACAGAAGCTTTGCAGTTATTTGTGGATCAATTATTGAATGATCTAGGATTTCAGCAATTAAACGCTTTTGTAGATGTAGAAAACAAGCAAGCACGACGTCTATGTGAACGAGCAAATTTTAAATTGATTGAAATCGAACAAGCTGCAATTCAAAATCCAGTAGATGGAAGTTGGCGAGATATTTGTAAGTATGAAATCGTTAGATAAGAAAGAAAATTATAAATGATGAATAAATTTGAATTTGGATAATTTGGCTATTTAAGTCATCAGCGTACTTAAATAGACCAAATCAAACAATATAGATGAAAGATTAAGAGAGTTTCGCTTTAATTTTAGCTGAAACTTGTGCAGGATCGGCACGTCCGGCTATGAGCGGACGTAGAGAGTTCATCACCTTACCCATATCTTTCATGCTAGTAGCTTCTTGCGCAGTAATTGTTTGCGCAATGATGGAATCAAGTTCTTCCTCAGTCATAGCTTCTGGTAGAAATTGAGATAACACCTCAATCTCGGCTTGTTCCTTACTAGCTAAATCATCTCGATTTGCACCTAAAAAGGCTTTAACCGATTCTTTGCGTTGTTTGATTTGCTTTTCAATGACCGCAAGAACTTGCTTATCGTCAAGCTCTATGCGCTCATCGACTTCGATTTGCTTGATTGCTGCCTGTAGACTACGTATTACCGTTAACTTGTCCATTTCTTTAGCACGCATAGCGGCTTTTAAAACTTCAGTTATTTGGTTTTTTAAAGTAGTCATTTATCTTGTCCAGGTTAGTCAATCAATCACAAATTAATCTTAGTAAAGGCGAGTAGTACGTACTGATTCGCGAGCCAATTTCTTTTGGTAGCGTTTAACAGCAGCAGCTTTTTTACGTTTACGTTCTTGAGTTGGTTTTTCGTAGAATTCACGTTTACGAACGTCAGCAAGAACACCCGCTTTTTCGCATGAACGTTTGAAACGACGGATAGCTACGTCTACTGGTTCGCCTTCTTTCAATTTAACTTGTGGCATGAAGAATCCTCATTAAGTTATGGATAAGATCTCGGGTCGAATTACCCTTGATCACAAGTGAAGGTCAGTATTTTACTCATTTACATCTCATATCACAAGTCTATAATAGGTTTCGCAATATTTTGAAATGGGCAAAAGGCAGTTTAATGATCGTTTTAGGCTTGGAAACTTCGTGTGATGAAACAGGACTCGCACTCTACGATAGTGAGCAAGGATTACGCGGACAAGTATTGTATAGCCAAATCAAACTGCATGCAGAATATGGTGGTGTGGTACCTGAATTAGCTTCACGTGACCATGTGCGTAAGTTAATTCCGTTATTAAAACAATTGCTTGAAGAAAGTAAAGTTGATAAATCTGAAATTGATGCCATCGCATATACTCGCGGGCCGGGCTTGATGGGTGCATTAATGACAGGCGCATTGTTTGGTCGTACGTTGGCATTTGCACTGAATAAACCTGCAATTGGTGTACATCATATGGAAGGTCATATGTTGGCGCCTTTGTTGTCTAAAACTCCACCAGAATTTCCATTTGTGGCACTTTTAGTCTCTGGCGGACATACTCAATTGATGGCTGCTTATGGAATTGGTCAATATGAATTATTGGGTGAGTCGATTGATGATGCAGCAGGTGAGGCATTCGATAAAGTCGCTAAAATGATGGGTCTACCATACCCAGGTGGTCCAAATATTTCGAAATTGGCGATCAATGGCGACATCAATGCCTTTGAATTTCCACGTCCAATGCTACACCAAGGCTTAGATTTTTCATTTAGTGGTTTAAAAACTGCCGTTTCAGTTCAATTGAAAAAAGTTGAAGGCGAAGGTCGTCAGGCGGATATCGCTGCATCTTTCCAAGAAGCGTTGGTTGATACATTGGTGAAAAAATCAGTTAAAGCCTTAAAACAAACTGGTTTAAAACGTTTAGTTATTGCCGGCGGTGTAAGTGCAAACAAGCGTTTACGTGAGCGCTTAGAGGCTGATTTGGCAAAAATCCGTGCAAATGTGTTTTATGCAGAACCTGCACTGTGTACAGATAATGGCGCAATGATTGCATTTGCTGGTTATCAGCGTCTTAAAGCGGGTCAGCATGATGGTTTGTCTGTTACGACTACACCGCGTTGGCCGATGACGGAATTAACTAATCCAACGGAAGGGTGATTTGAAAAAAGAAAAGAGGCTAAAGCCTCTTTTCTTTTTTCAAATCACTTTCCACTTAAAATATATTGAATCTTTAAATTCTGTTGATCAAATAAGCTTTTTAAGCTTGAAGCAGCAGCAAAAGCTTTATCTATGGCTGGATCATTCTGTAACCAGAAAGGATGATTAAATAATCTATTTAAAAATAGTCTCAATTCTTTTTGTTCATCTTCAGTCATAGTGTGTCTGTATAATTTCTTGTCTTGTGATTCTTTGTCGAATAATTTAAAAATAGCATTTAACATAGCACTTAAAAACGGAGCCCAAGTTAAAACAGATGCTTTGTTCCAGATTCTTCTGGCTTTTATCGCTTCAGGATTTGAATCTTGTTTATTTGGACTCCATTTTTCGATTCCACTCTCTTCTACGAGAATTTTTGCTAATAAATGATAGTTATTTTTTTCACTGTCTCTAAAATCGTCTATAGAATCAATAACTGCATCAGATGGATTTAAAAATAAAGTATTTTTGAAAATGGTTTTTTTGAGTAAATCTTGTGATAGTGGGAATGTAGAGTCTTTATTTGATTCCGCGGTGTATTTCTTGAGGGCAGATTGGTCGTGTACATTCTTAATTATAGATGCTTCAAACATATTTTTTACTTCTGACCTTTCATGCTTTTTGAGTAAAAAGTTTAAGAAGTTATATTCGCTGTGTTTTTCATTAGGATTTAGTTCAACATATTCTTCCCACTTAATAGAATACATTTCATTCCATTTTTGAAATAGTGTATTTGTATAGAAAGAAACTTGGGCTAGTTTAGAATGAGCTTCTAAATTAGTTTTTAGAAGTTTTTCATAAATATTTTTAGCTTTTATCTCATCATTAGGAGAGATATACACTTTTATATCTATGGTCTTATTGTTGTTTAATATTTGGGCTGCAAGTTTGTGTTGCCCATCGAATAACTTAATCTCGTTGTTGACAAGACGTGCAATAGAAGGAGCAAGTTGAGGATAAGACTGAAAGTGTTTGTGTAGTTGATTTAATCTTTTAAAATCAATAACACGAGGCTGAAGCCCTTGTTCATCATCATTTTTAAGCCAAGATATAGGTAATTGAGCATAAAAATATTCAATCTCAAGTTTAGGATCATAGAATAATTCGTATGAATAATTTTTATTATCATTACCAAGAAAATTAATATTGCCATCTTTTAAAATTAAGTAAAAAGATTCGCGTTGAATATTTTTGAAAGCAAGGATATCTTGAAGTTTAACTTTATTATCTTTTTCTTCATATAGTCGTTTTAAATTAAAATATTCTTTATAGGCTTCAAGAGGCATTTTCCCCTTTTCTCTATTAAATTTTTTTAAAAAAATTCGCATATTGGAAGTATCTGTATCTCCACCATTCACGAAAGCTTTTAAATGATCATATTCAATAGCATCATTTTCTAAATTAATAATTTCTCCAGAAATATAGCATCTTAAAGCCCCATCAGTTGAACGCTGGATTCTTTGAACTTCTAGCTTTTCTGTTTCAGAAAGAGATCTTTTTTTTGACATAAGAGTTGCCTTTGGTTAGTAATTTAATGTGTAACTTAATCCGTTAGATGTTCTTTAACTGTTTAGACCCAATCCAATGCTTTGAAAATTGATAAGCAGCACGCCCTGAACGTTGCCCACGACCTTGACACCAACGCAGTGCTTCAGCACGCGCTTCATCTGTCCATGGCATCTCGGCTTTAGCCAAATAATGTTCAACAATTTCTAAATATAAATTTTGATCCATTGGATAAAAAGACAGCCACATCCCAAAGCGGTCAGAAAGAGATATTTTTTCTTCAATCGCTTCTTGTGGATGGAGCTCAGTATATTGAGGCACATCTACCTTGGTTACAGGTGTGTTTTCATGCATGAATTCAGGCAATAAATGACGACGGTTACTGGTAGCATAAATAATAAAATTACTTGAACCTGATTGTAATGAACCATCCAAAACACTTTTTAAGCTGCGATAGTTTTCATCTTCAGCATTGAATGCCAAATCATCACAATATACGATAAATTTTTCAGGGCGATGTTCAATCAACTTTTGGATTTCTGGCAAATCAGATAAATCATCACGCTCAATTTCAATTAAACGTAAACCTTGGTCTGCATAATGGGTGAGCAGAGCACGGACGATGGATGATTTACCTGTACCACGAGAGCCAGTGAGTAAAACATCATTGGCAGGTAAGCCATTTAAAAACTGTAAAGTGTTTTGAATCACTTTTTCTTTTTGACGCTCAATTCCTTTTAAATCTTCTAAATACATGACTTTGGGCTGTTGAATGGCTTTAAGCTGTTTATCTTGCCATTTAAAAGCGATACTCGAAAAATCGGGTGCTTGTTTAAGCTCAGGCAAACTGTGCTGTAGTTGTAAGAGTACAGTAGATAGTGATTGAAGGATGTTGTCAGGTAAATCAATTGTAGCCATGATAAGTCAGCTTGTCGTGTCTTGTTGTTGGTTAGTATATGACAGCAGTGTACATCAATAATGCAGTTATAATCGCCTAAATATGTCAAAGTTAAATGATTGTTCTGGCAGATCAGCGCTATTCGAACAACCAAAAAGTTGTTATAAATCTAGCCGAGTGAACAGTTTAAAATGTGCTGAGGGATAGTCATGTTGTTTACAGGGTTTTCAAAAAGTATTAATCCACATCAGGCATATCGGATCAAAAAATTAAAGCGTCAGCTTGACCGTGCTGAGTGTTATGAAGAATGGAAAGATATCGCACTTAAAATAGATGAAGAATCGGGTGCGCAAGAATGGAAATTCGATAATAGTTCACCGTATTTTGATGCAGAAATTATTACTCATCGTTTAGGGTTACTGAGACGATATCGTGGTCAGAAACGTACCCGAGATTTGATGTACATTTTAAGTGAAGGTTTAACTTATGATGTGGGCAATATTGCTCATCCTTTACTGTTTACAGAAGCCTACGTCGGCACCAAAAAAATTATTGAAGACTATGTTGATGAGGTGAGTCAAAGTTTGGCCTTTATCGCATCTGAAGAATGCGTTTGTCTTGATGCTGCACAAAAAATTGAATTTTTTGAACAAAGTCAAAAAGCCTATGGTCAACCTGTTTTGATGTTTTCAGGCGGTTCAACTTTAGGTTTGTTTCATACCGGTGTGTGTAAAGCACTGATGGAACAAGATTTAATGCCAAAAGTTCTGTCTGGTTCCAGTGCTGGCGCCATTATGACCGGGATGTTGGGTGTATCTAAACCGTCAGAATTTACCAATTTATTAAACGGACAAAACTTCTTTAGTGAGGCATTTCACTTTCGTAAATTGACTGAGTTAGTGCAGGGTAATGGCGGTTTGGCAGATGTAAAATATCTGAAAAAGTTTTTGGTTGAAAACTTAGGTGACTTAACTTTTGCCGAAGCATATAAGCAATCAGGTCTGCATATCAATGTGGCAGTTGCGCCTTATGATGCATCACAAGATGCACGAATTATGAATGCGTATACATCACCCGATTTGTTGGTGTGGAGTGCGGTGCTGGCATCATGTGCAGTGCCTATTCTATTTCCACCGGTACGACTGACCAGTAAGCGTTATGACGGGCAATTTACGCCATATATGTCGGCAACGCGTTGGGTGGATGGCAGTGTGCGCAGTGATTTCCCACAGGAGAAAATGGCGCGTTTGTATAATATTAATTACAGTATCGCTAGTCAGGTCAATCCGCATATTGTGCCGTTTATGCAGGATGATGCTTCACGCTTTCGTAAAAGCATGTTGAGTTGGCCTGAGCGGATCGTTCGTCGTCAAGGTAAGGTGATTAGTAAAGGGGTGATGGATTTTGCCCGTGAGCGTGCAGGAAGTATCCCACCTGTAAGACGTTTGCTTGATCATGGTTATGGCGTGGTGGATCAGCGTTACTATGGTGATGTCAATATTGTGGGGAAATATGGCTTAAGACACTATAGTTATATGTTGCAAAATCCTCGACCCTACCTGTTTAAAGTATTGCAACGTGAAGGTGAAAGAGCCACTTGGCCGAAGATTTCATTAATCGAAACGCAAGCCCGCATTGGTAAGACCATTCAGCATTGTTTGGAATTATTAAATTATCAAAATGAACCCAGTCAACGACATGCAGAATTTATTGCAGTTTAAATCCACAGATTTAGCGCAAACCATTTGCGAGCCAAAAACCAAAACCAAAAGTTTGGTTTTTGGCCGTCGTCTATATCAATTTCAATTCAATCAACAACGTTATTGGCTCAAGGCGCAAGTCAGTGACAGCAGCCCTGAACATGTAGCTAGTTTTGGTCAAGAAATTGAGCTGTACCAGCTATTCAATCAAGCGTCTACACAAAACAGTATCACGCTACCTTTTCAAGTGATAAAAGAGAAGCATCTCAGTATTCAGCAAGAGCCTATTGATCGCCTATTAATACTCCCGAATGCTGAGCCTTGGTTCTTACAGCCTGTATCGAATTTGAGCATTGAGCAGGTGAGGCAAGTGCTATGGCAAGCAATCGATGTGGTTGAGCGATTAAGCTTGCACGGTTGGATACATGCAGATTTAAAACAAGAGCATTTTGTGGATTGGCAAGGGCAGTGCAGACTCATCGACTTTGAGCAAGCGCTACCATTAGATTTTGATCAGCAAAATGCCTTAACTGCGACACCACGTTATATGGCTCCAGAACTTTTCCATGGACAAGCAAAATCTTTGCACAGTGATATCTATGCGCTGGGGATTATTTTCTTGGAATGGCTGACATCACAGCGTTTAGAGGCGAAAAACTATCAAGATTGGGCCTATTTACATTGCCAACGCTTAAAGCTTGATCTGCCAATGCAATATCAAGGGTTTAGTCAGCTATTGCAACACATGTTGATGAAGCAAAAAAATGACAGAATGGTGGATTTTTATCGCTTAAAAAGCGACTTAGTTGCTGAATTTGCTTAAGAAAAATACAAAAAAAGCACTATTGTTTTTTATTTAAACAAACAAGATGCTTTTTTATAAAAAAGGCTTGTCATGTAAGGGTGATCTCTATAATATACACAGCCATCGGGGACGTGGCGAAATTGGTAGACGCACTGGATTTAGGTTCCAGCGCCGCGAGGTGTGAGAGTTCGAGTCTCTCCGTCCCCACCACTGAATTACTAAACATGAGTTTAGTAGTGAAGGTCACAGAGGATTGGTGTAATGGTAGCATGACGGTCTCCAAAACCGTTCGTCAAGGTTCGAATCCTTGATCCTCTGCCAAGTTTTAAAAATAGTCTGACATTGTCAGCAACCCTGTTGGGGACGTGGCGAAATTGGTAGACGCACTGGATTTAGGTTCCAGCGCCGCGAGGTGTGAGAGTTCGAGTCTCTCCGTCCCCACCACTTAATTTATTAAGTTGCCAAATAAACAGGTTTTTAAAACAAATTTAAGTCTGACATTGTCAGCACCCGAGTTGGGGACGTGGCGAAATTGGTAGACGCACTGGATTTAGGTTCCAGCGCCGCGAGGTGTGAGAGTTCGAGTCTCTCCGTCCCCACCATTAGATTAAGCAAGGTTTTATACCTTGCTTTTTTGTTTTTGAAATTCGAAAAATCAGTGTCTTAAACATGGTCTTTTTTGAAGACTAATTCTAATAAAAAATCTAATGAAAGAATGATGAACGAAGAGATACAGCAAGATGTCTAATCTTGCTTTTTTATTGTCTGAAATTTATCTCGTTAAAATGAGTCAGTAAAACAAAGGTGAAAAAAAGCCCGAATATACGGGCAAATTTTGAAATGCGGATTCGAATCAATCGAATTAAATCATTTATTTCTAATCGTTCGAATAAATTATAGAGAAGATTATGCCTTTAAATGATCTTCAAACTCTTCACCGAGCTGCATGGCCAAAGCATTACCAGACAAGTCTACAGTCACTAGACCATATTCTTTTTTAAAACTGAATGTAAATCCACGATTATCTGCCAGTGTACGAACAGAATATCCTAACTTTTCTAACCAAAGACGGAAGGCAACTAAATTTTTTGCTTTAACCACTTTTTTCACGAGCGAACTCCTTATCAATCATTAAAATATTAAATAGGGGTGTCAAAATATTTTTTAAAGGGGAAATGGAAAACTTTTATTTAAAATATGAAATTTTGATGGATAAATAAACAGATTATCGGCTTGTAAACTGTATAAATTCATTTAAATTGCTGTTTTATAACAAGTTAAACTTAATGTAAGTAAATATAACGTATTTTAAAAATTTGGTTTTTAACTGCTGGCTTAAAATCTATCCTATGCCTATAGAGAAGCTGTGCGCAAAATAAACGATTGCTTGGCTTAGAATGCACAGCTGTTTGGGCGTGCAATATTGATTGCAAATAAATAATTATTCACAGCCTAAATGGCTCGATAGGTGAGCATGCAAAGCTATTTCTCATCAAGATTTATCGAAAAGCTTTTATACTATGTCCCATCGATATGAATAGATTGAACGCATGCAAAACATTGAGCACGCTGTCAAAGCAAAAATTGAACAGATGCAACAAGCAGGGCAGACGCCTGTTGCGATGATGCTTGGACATGAAGATTGGTTGGTCTTTTCGGAGCAATCCAAAGTGGCATATACGCCTTTTGGCAGTGCGCGACGTTATCAGCCGGCATTAGGTGGTTTATTGATGGTACGTATCGATGAAATGCAAGCCGTTCTAGTTGTAACACAAGCTGAATTGGATGAGTTTGCTGCCACCAATCAAATTTTATAAATATAAAATGATGAATCGGCCCGAAACATTCATCACAAATAAAACAGTATATTTGTGATGAAATCTAAAATGCTTATAACTCGCAATCCAATTAAAAATTGTCTTTGAGTTCTCTTAAGCGTTGAAATGCTTCAACACTTTCTGCGCGTAAAAATGGATTGGTTTCTAGTTCTAATTCAATGCTGCTTGGCAAAGTACATTGTCCGAGCATGCGTAGGGATTCAACCTCATCAAACCGCTGTTGTATGGCAAGGTTGTCAGGTTCAACATGCCGCGCAAACTGCGCATTCGATAGGGTGTATTCGTGAGTACAATACACTTGAGTTTCAGCAGGGAATGCGGCTATACGGTTCAATGAATCGTACATTTGTTGAAAGGTGCCTTCAAAAACACGTCCACAGCCCATAGCAAATAATACATCGCCACAGAAAAGCGTATGAATGTCATCGATAAAATATACGATATGACCGAGGGTGTGGCCGGGCGTTGCTGTAATTTCAACTTCAAGCCCATGAAATTCAAAACGGTCATTATGATCGAGAGGATAATTCACCCATGGAATACGGCTTAATTCTGCACGGGGACCGTAAACGGCAATGTTTTTATCCTGAATAAGTTCTGGTACGCCACCAACGTGATCTTTATGCCAATGCGTTAGCCAAATTTGCGTAAGATTGAGCTGATGTTCCTGACAATAGCGCTCGACCAAGGCAGCTTCAGTAGGATCTACTGCAATGACATCATAACTTTCGGTGTGCTCAAGCAGCCAAATATAATTTTGCAGTGAATTTTTGACATCCAATGTATGTATTTTAAACGCCATATCCATTCATTCAATATTTTAAATTAAGTTAAAGTTAGCATGAAAATGCTCAAAAGGTATGATTATCCATTTTCAACCCTAAATAAACGACAGAGTTCATAGCGCTATTTTAGTCTGGTGTCTCATCTACAGATACAGGATTACCAATGGTATAAAAGTGCCCGCCAGCAACATGATGTAGGCTTTTCCATTCATCTTCTACTTCATGATAATACCAATGTTCGTTACGGAAGACGCGGTCGTCTGCATAGGCAGCAATGACTTCACCAATAAACAGATCGTGCGCTTGTTGATTGTGAGGTTCGGGAATAAGTTTGCACAGTAGCCAAGCAGCACAACCTTCAACCACAGGAATATCTGAGGCATTAAATTGAAATAATTCCACGCCACATTGGCGTAATTTTTCTGGCGCATCACGTTGGCTCATCATACCAAGTGCATAGACCAGTTTGAGTTGTTTCAGTGTCGGTACTTGTAAGGCGAAATAGCCTGAATTCTCAATAATCTCACGTGTTTTAGTTGATTTATCCAGTACTACCGTCACTTTTGCTGGGTTGAACTCTAAGGCGCATGCCCATGCTGCAGTCATCACACCAGTATGGGTTTGATCCTGAGCAGAGACGAGCACAGTCGGTCCATGATTTAAAAGTCGGTATGATTTTTCTAAAGGAACGGGGTGAATATGCGTTTTCAAAATTATGCCTATAGTTAAGTTCATCTATAACTTAGATGTTTTATTAAAAAGTGTAGCTACATAGCATATAACGCATGAAATATTTTCAAAAGCCTTTAATATAAATCACTAAATCAGGAGTTCTATCAATGAAAATGTATCAAGTGGACGCATTTACCCAAGTGTTATTTAAAGGCAACCCAGCGGCGGTTTTGGTGTTGGATGAATGGTTAGATGAACACTTGATGCAACAGATTGCTTTGGAAAATAATCTGTCTGAAACTGCATTTGTGAAAAAAATCGACAGCAGCAATTATGAAATTCGTTGGTTTACACCGACCACTGAAGTGGACTTTTGTGGACATGCGACATTGGCCAGTAGTTATGTGCTTTTTGAGTTTTATACGGCTGAAAAAAATATCCAATTTCATGTCAAAAATCTCGGTATTTTTAGCGTAAATAAAGCTGAAGATGGAAAAATTCTGATGAATTTCCCTGTGCGTCGGGCACAGGTCGTGAGCGAATATCCTGAAGAGCTACGTCTAGGGTTGAGTCAACCTTTTAAGCAGGTTTATCTGAATGCGCAGGCGTATATCGTAGAATACGAAACGACTCAACAAGTCTTGGACGAACAACCGAATTTTGAAATCTTAAAACGTCTTGGCAAAATTCGCACCGCAATTACAGCGCCGGGTACGATTACTGATGTTGCAATCACTGCGGCAGCCCAGCAATATGACTGCATTTCACGCTATTTTGCACCGGGCAATGGCATCAATGAAGATCCTGTTACGGGTTCTATTCATACTGGAATCGTGCCTATTTGGGCAGAACGTCTAGAAAAACGTCAAATCTTGGCGTATCAAGCATCGAGTCGTGGTGGTGAGTTACACTGTCAAATGCTTGAAAATGACCGTATAGAAATCTCAGGCTATGCGTGTTTGTATATGCAGTCTGACATTTATATCTGAACATAAATCAAATACATGCTGTCTCATTCTGCAGCATGTATTTAATAAAAAGTAACTATTAATCCAGAAAAGCTCAGCATAAAATCAAAACCAATCTGATCGACAGCACTGCGCTGATCGATGCTAAATATAGAGGACACTTGAATTACATGCGTATTAAACATTTAACGCTTTCACTTTTTTTTGCAGGTTTAAGTACAAGCCTCTTTGCTCAACCTGTATTGGTTAAAACTGAACAAGCCATTGAAGAATATAAATTAGACAACGGTTTTCGTGTGGTTTTGGCGCAAAACGATAAAGAAAGCAAAGTGTTTATGAATACGGTGTATTTCACGGGTTCATTAAATGACCCTGAGGGCAAAGGTGGTTTAGCGCATTTGCTTGAACATTTGGCCTTTAAAGGCACTGAAAATGTCAAAGGTGATGAATTTCAGCGTCGCCTAGACCAATTCACGCTGATGACCAATGCCAGTACGGATTATTATTCAACGAAATACACCAATGTGATTCGTCCTGAACAAAGTTCAATCGATCAAGTTTTGCATTTAGAAGCAGAACGGATGGATAAATTGGTACTTCAGGAAAAATTTGTACCGACAGAAATTGATATCGTTAAGCGTGAACGTGAAATTCGTTTAGATCAGCCATTTTCAGTGTTAATCGACCAAGTTTTAAAAGAAGCCTATGGCAATCAATCTTTAGGCCGCTTACCGATAGGTGATTTGAAAGAACTTCAATCCATCAATATGAACGAATTAAACCAGTTCTATCGCCGTTGGTATGCGCCAAATAATGCAGTGATGGTGATTTCTGGTAAGTTTGATAAAGCGGCTGTATTAAAACAAATTGATCAACAATTTAGCCCAATTGCCGCACGCCAAATTCCTGAACAGGCCAAAGTCCCTAAATTAGATGGAACGAAATTAAAGCAACGCGAATTTACAGTTCATAAGGGCAGTGACTTTGGTAAATTTAATATTTATTTAAATGGTGCAGTCGAACCGATTAAAACTGCTTTGGCGGTATCTCCAACTTTGTATACCTTACAGCCAAGTGGGCATTTGTATCAAAGCATGGTGGAAACAGGGACAGCAACCGCAGTTCAATCCACCACATGGTTAGATAAAGATTTTAATTTGGTGTTTATGGGGGCGATATATGGCCCAAGTCATGATGCTAACAAAGTGGCAACCAGTCTGGCACAAGGTGTAGAGCAGAATAAAGCCTTTAATGACGTCGAGCTAAACCGTGTTAAAAGCCTGACTAGAAATATGGCTGACAATGTCAAAAATAGCGCAACAGCACTTGGCGAGCGTCTTAGTTCTTATACTGTGGCTTATAACGGGGACTGGTCTCAATATTTCCGTGACTTAGATAAAGTGCAAAAGCTGAATGTAAGCGAGGTGAATCAGGTGTATAAGGACTTTCTAAAGCCTGAATACCGTGTCACAGGAAATATTCTGCCTACACCTGAAGATCAAAAGAAAGCACAGCAACAAGCCGCGTCAAAACCTGCTGAAACTTTAGATCAGCAAGCGCCTGCAGAAGAGCCATTGAAAGATGCGAGTGTTTATCGAGCTGAAGTGAAGCAATACGTTGCAGAGTCTAAGCAATATCTAAATCAGAAAGAGAAGCAGATTCAGCGGGCTAAATTTAAAAACGGCATTCAGTATGCATTGTTCCCAACCAAAACTCGTGATGACAAGACCTATGCCACGATTGCATTGGATTTTGGTACAGCACAAAGCTTAATGAATAAAGGGGAGTTGCTAGATTTAACAGCTTATCTCATGTTCCGTGCATCTAAAGATCAAAGCTTACAGCAAATTGCCGATAAAATTATTGATGTCGGTGGCGGTGCAACGGTTAGTGCAAATGATAATGGCCTCATGATTCAAGTGGTTGCTCGTAAAGAAAAATTTGCAGAATTTTTGCAATATGTCATTGATGTTATTAAAGCTCCGGCATTTGAGCAGTCACAATTTGATTTAATCAAAGCGCAAAGTTTATCGAGTTTGGATCGACCTTATACAGAGCCGGATACCGTTGCTGCAATGACGCTGTCGCGTATTGTCGAGATCTATCAGCCGGGGGATATTCGTTATCACTTCGAACCTGAACTTGCGAAAAAACAAATTGAGTCGGCTACACGTGATCAAGTGCAGCAGTTACATCAAAAATTCTTTAAAACACAGCATGCACAAATTGCGGTAACTGGTGATTTTGATACTAAGCAAATTGAAAAAATTCTGAAAAAAGAATTTGCAGATTGGAAAACCAGCGAGCCATATCAACGCTTAGAGTCTACGTTTACGGCATATCCTGCACAGAAAGTGCATGCATTGTCTGAACAGCGTGAGTTTGGTAGTTACCAAGCGATTATGACTCTACCTGTAGGTGTGGAGCATACTGATTCTCCTGCACTACAAGTATTACGCCACATACTTGGTGATTCACAGTTGTCTTCACGTTTAGCTCAAGAGTTACGTGAAAAGAATGCACTGGTTTATGGTTTTAGTGCAGACATTAATTTTGATGAATGGGTGAATTCAGGTGTACTGAGTATTGATGCAAACTACACTGCAGGTAAATCTGCACAAGTTTCTCAGTCTGTTCATAAAGTTTTGCAAAACTTATTGAAAAATGGCGTGACGGAACAGGAAGTAGAAGCAGCTAAAGCTAGTATTTTGAAAAAGCGTTTAACTGCACTTGAAGATGACCGTCGCATTCATAGTATGTTGATTCCACAGTTAGAAAAAGGTCGTGATTTAAACTATCGTGAAAAGCGTGATCAACGCATTGCTAGTTTGACCAAAGCGGATGTTAATGCTGTCATCAAAAAATATATTCAACCTGAGCGTTTGGTTGAGGTGATGGCTGACCAATATGGTCAAGCTGTAAAATCTACTCAAAAATAAACCGAATAAAAAATCCTCCATCTGGAGGATTTTTTTGAGCTGCATTGTATGACTTGATTGTAAGATTATCTTAACGAACTTATAGACGGTAGAACTGACGGGCATTTTGTTGGAAGACTAAAGTCAGTGCATCAGGATCATAACTCGCGACCGCATCTGAAAAGGCGTCAATAATATTCACCAAGGATGCACTCACACTATCCATCGGGAAGTTAGAGCCAAACATCACACGGTATTTTCCAAAGCATTGTAGAGCATGAGAAATAAGCGGAAAGGCGCAATCGAAAATCTCTTGTTTGGATGCAAGGCGTTGTTCTTTATGAAACTGATGACCCAGCACAGGCATGAATAATCCAGACATTTTGGTATAAACATTTGGGCAACTTGCCAGTTCAGCTAAATCATCTTTCCAACGAAACAAGATATTGTCACGTGAAGTTTGGGTTAAGCCTGTATGTGAGCCGACAGGTCCAAAGGCACCGACAGGTGTCCCAAAATGATCCAGCACGATAGATGTTTCAGGGAAAGCACGTGCTAAAGCGGTTAAATCACGAATTTGGTCTGAATAAACCCATGCATCAAAACTTAAATTCATTTGAGCAAGGGCTTCAAAACCTTTCATAAATTTTTTATTGGTATAGAGATGGGGCTCATTGGTCCATGCGTGAACTTTTGGGTCTTCATGTACAGCTGCCATTTTTCGTATGCCACGAAAATGTGGGGAGGCTTGTTTATGCATTTTAAGAATTTTCTTAAAACTACTGTCACATGGGTCTGCAGTGCCGACTATGGCGCCAAGTTTAATCTTTTGAGCATTAAAGTCTAAAGATTCAATAAACTTTGTTTCACCAACCACCCCTTTGCCTTTATGGTCATGCCAGCTCGCTTCTACATGTACGATTTGATCGACCAGATAATGTCCTGCATCTTGCTTATAATTTTCAGGCAAATACGGTGTCGTCACATGTTTGGTTAAGCCAACCGTGTCAATTAACTCTTGCGGCTTAACTAAGCGCATCATTTTGTCGAGCAAGTAGGGATGTTTACCCAATAATTTCACGGCAAGTGAAGCGGCATGTGGCGTATTGTATGGATCCCATTGATGTATATGTGAATCCACGATGGCAAAATCGAGCGTCTGCATTGCTATCCTTGTCCTTAAAACCATGTCCATTTCTTGCGTATTTCATTGTATTGTCGTATACGCAAGGTACTGAAAATAGTTTGAATGATGAAAATACAACGTTATAACTGAATATTAAATCAAAGCTTTGTGAAAGAGAAGTTGTATAAAAAAAGCCCCGAAGGGCTTTTGATTAATGCTGATGATCGTGGTCGTGATCATGCTTATTTGCATGGAATTCTTCGTTATGACGGAAGCGAAGATAGTTTTCAAACTGTTCGCAATATTCATCATAATTATCTTCAAGCATCATTTGAAATTGTTGAAGAATATAAGACATCACTTGATCTTTGGCATCACGCATTTCTTTGCCATCTTTGAAGCCATTTGCAGCAACCCAAGTATTAAAGCGAGCAGTACCAAATAACATGGCAGCACTTACTTGACCGCGCATTTCTGCAGGTTTGACTTGAGAACCTTTTTCAACACGACAAAATTCATTGGCTTGTTTAATAAATTCATCCGCACGTTCAAAGAAAGCTGCATTCAACGCTTCTTCTTCGGTTACATCAGTAGCTTCAATCTTTTGAACCATGAATGTGTCCTAGCATAAAAATCTAATGCAGTATTATAGGCAAAGCCTTGCAGAAACTAAACCTTTGACTTAATCTAAAAATAGCCTAAGTAGAATGGAATGCTCCATGCAAGATGCAATCGCAGTGCAAAGTCTGAAAAGTGATATTGCATTACTTCGACAAAATATTTGGCCGCCCTCAACCTTAGCCAATGTAGAAGGGCTGCCCATTTATTATGGTACACAGTCTGAAGTGGCTGAATATTATGCGCAGTGGACAGGCTTAATCGAACGTGCTCAAGACTTATTTCAGCCCTTTATGGAAGATGAAGTCCTTGATGCAATTCATTTGCCGAGTCATTTGAATCTGCCGCTTTTTTATTTTCACGTGGATCGTATTCGAATCAACAAAACACGTGCGAAAGAATCTAAAACCTTTCGTGGTATTGCCAGCTTAGTTGAAAAATGTGGGCAATTTGAAGCAGATCAAATTCAAGCGATGCGGCTATGGCTAGACAGCGATGATACGGCAGCTTTGGTCGCACACCGTGAATTTATTGACCTCAGAACCTATGTATTTCAACATGGACAAAGTGAATACACCCGTACCCGTTTTTATGTGAATGGCATTGTACTCAGTGTCGAAAACGACTTTAAATTGGTGGATGCCCGTGACAAACCACGTAAAGCCCGTAGTGATAGCTATAGTGACCCTTTAGCAGATAACAATACGTGGAAAATCTTTGGGAAATATCGTTAATCAAATGTTTTGACGATATCACTTAGAGCGTGGACTTAGTTCGCTGCACAAGGAAGCTTTGGATTATTTAATCCACGCCCTAATGTGAAAATAGCCACTATGGCGAAGGCGACAAAGATCATCACCGAATACAATAAGGTATTGGCATTAAAATGATCGACAATATAGCCGCCAAATAGAGAGCCACACGCAATCATGAGTTGGAAAATACCAATAAACAGCGGCATGCCTTTTTCAACAGCTTCAGGGGCATGTACAAACATCCAGATATTGGCCGTTGTAGGAAATGCACCAAAGGCGAAACCCCATAATGCGGTTAAAAGATATGCACCGAATAAGTGAACTGCAAAGTGTGGGAAGCTAAAAAATACCACGATAAAACTGAATGCGACAAAAGCAAGGGTATAGCGGACATTGATGTTGCTGCTATAACCTGCAAATAAATTACCAAAGAAACCTGCGATGCCGTAGATCAATAATAATGAACTGATGGTGGTCGCATCAAAGCCTGCATGATTTTTAAAAAATGGGGCGAGATAACTATAAGAAGAAAAATGAGCAAAACCAATTAATAAAATAATAGATCTCTTTCATAAATCAAAAAACGATCTTATTTTTGGTTAATATTTGCACTCCGGATTTCTTAGCATTCGTGCATAATCTGCGGATGAAATACATCGATTCAAACAAGCTTTCTGATCCTTAGTTCAAGCGATACACAGGCATCTCATGGTCAACTTTCTATTTGATGGTTGAGCAATTGAAGAAACATGTCCCTGCCAAAGGCAGACCGCCCAAGTTAAGCCTGGAAGACCAGGTTCTGCTCTGTCT
>NZ_VPBP01000019.1:0-62017 GCF_013418685.1 Acinetobacter sp. YH12129 | reverse complement strand
CCGAACTAAAAATCTATAATCAGGAAATCAATAAAAGAAGAATTGGAATTGAGCATGTATTTGGCAGTTTGAAAACCTTCAAAATTCTTGCTGAGCGATATCGCAATCGAGGCAAAAGACTAGCATTGAGATTCAATCTAATTGCTGGAATTTATAACTTAGAGCTGAGTGAAAAATGACTTATGAAAGAAATCTATTAATTGATTATTAACTAAAATTGTTATAAAAAAGCTACACTTTTTTTCAGGATTTTATCCTTTAATTAAAAGCTTAAATTCTCAATAGAATTTAAGATTTTTTAATTAATAAAGATGTAATTAGAAGAACATAGTATGGGTTCACTGTTTAGTCACTTTCCGCAACATATTTTTCGTGCATATGACATTCGTGGGAAAATATCGCTCTTAAATGCTGATTTAGTTCAGTCAATTGCTTGTGGCTTAGTCAAACAATATTTAGATGTAGGGCAAAAGAGACTTGCTATTGGCTATGATGCGCGTTTAACCAGTCCAACCTATGCAAAAATAATTCAAAAAGTCTGCCATGAGGCTGGCCTTGAAGCGGAAATTATTGGCTGCTGCTCAAGCCCGATGTTGTATTTTATTGCGGGACAATTTCAAGGCAATGGCATTATGGTGACGGCGAGTCATAATCCAAAATCAGATAATGGTATCAAGTGGATTATCAAAGGTGAGCCACCTTGTCCAGAGATGATTCAACACGTTGCAGTCGAAGCACAAAATTGTTTTTCATCGGAACGTGTGCATTTGATGACTGAACTTGAGCCACACGAAATCAAGCCTGAATATTGTTTGGCTTATCAGAAATTTATTTTAGATGACATTCATTTACAGCAACCGCTTAAAGTGGTGATCGATGGCATGCATGGTTCAGCTGGGCATTGTGCAGCCTTATTATTAAATAAATTAGGCTGTGAAGTTTTGGCATTACGTTGCCAAGCTGATGGACATTTCCCTGATCATGCTCCAGATCCATCACAGCTCAAACATTTAACCCATCTCCGCCAAGCCATACAGCTACAAAAAGCCGATATTGGCATTGCTTTAGATGGTGATGGTGATCGTTTAGTGCTGATTGATGAGACTGGCAAAGTCGTTTCTGCAGATCGATTATTGTGTTTATTTGCTGAAATTTGTTTGACTCAAAAACCACATGCAGAGGTGGTATTTGATGTGAAATGTTCAACAATGATTCGGGATACCGTGTCTGATCTAGATGCGCAGCCTGTCATGATTCGAACGGGCAGTAGTTTCTTGCGAAAATATATTTCCCAATCTAAAGGCAAAGCGGTTTTTGGTGGTGAATACGCAGGGCATTATGTTTTTAATGACGGTCGTGGTGGTGGCTATGACGACGGTCTATATGCTGCCTTAAGGGTCTTAGAATATATTCAAACTCAGGGGCTGACATTGTCAGAAGCTTTGGCGAAATATCCAGAGCGCTTTAGTACCGAAGATTTATATGTCAGTACGCATCAGCATGATCCAGCGGAAGTTTTAAAGCAGGTTGAAGCCAATTCTACGCGAATTCTGGCACAAATCAGTAAAATTGATGGAATACGCCTTGATTTTGATGATGGATTTGGCATCATTCGAGCATCGAATACAGGTGAGTATTTCACTTTACGCTTTGATGCCAACTCATCAGCACGCTTAAAAGAAATACGAGATCTGTTTGTTTCCATGTTAGTTGAGCACTATCCAGACATTGCTCATGACATTCCAGATGCTCAATAAGGAGAGGCAAATGCCACATCAACATACTGGCATCGACAAAGCACAAATCCTGACGGAAGCTTTGCCGTATATTCAACGTTTTGCGGGTAAGACGCTGGTAGTGAAGTATGGTGGTAATGCCATGACCGATCCTGAGCTTGAGAGCTCATTTGCACGTGATATCGTGCTGCTGAAAACGGTTGGTTTAAATCCGATTGTGGTTCATGGCGGTGGTCCACAAGTGGATTCATTCCTCAAACAATTAGGCCGTGAGTCTGATCGTATCGACGGTATGCGCGTGACTGATCCTGCAACGATGGAAGTTGTCGAGATGGTCTTGGGCGGCAGCGTGAACAAATCGATTGTGAACTTAATCAATAAACACGGTGGCCGTGCAATTGGTTTAACGGGTAAAGATGGTAATTTGATCCGTGCGCAAAAATTATTGATGGAAAAAACAGCCGAAGATGGTTCAGTAAAACAGATTGATTTAGGTCTAGTTGGCGAAGTGGTTGGTGTGAAAACTGACGTACTTGAAATGTTTACCCAAAGCGATTTTATTCCTGTGATTGCACCATTAGGTGTAGACGAAGACGGCAACACCTATAACATCAATGCTGACTTGGTTGCAGGTAAAGTGGCTGAAGCATTGGGTGCGGAAAAGCTAATTTTATTGACCAATATCACGGGTGTTTTAGACGAAAATAAAAATCTGCTGACTGGGTTAACCACCCAAGAAGTCGATCGTTTGATTGAAACTGGCGTGATCTATGGCGGCATGATTCCGAAAGTTGGCTGTGCATTAGATGCAGTCAAAGGCGGCGTAATCAGCGCACATATTGTTGATGGTCGTGTACCTCATGCAACATTACTTGAAATCTTTACGGATCATGGTGTGGGTACATTAATCACCAATCGAACCAATGTGAAAAAAGCTTAAGATACTTAGCATTTTTTGATATAAAAAAGCCTCTTTTGAGGCTTTTTTATTATTTATCAGTTGGCTAAGTAACTTTTGAAAAGATCAAATAATGTATTTGCCCTGTTGGATTATAAAAACTCTTACAATGGCGCCGATTTTAGATTTACAACAACTAAAACTGTCATGCACAATAGAGAAATCATAGATTTACTGCTGAAATGATCGATATGTGCCAGCTGCTCGGAATGAATTGTGCGACTCCTACCGATATAACTTTTTCGTTTCGGGGATTTTCGCAGCGAGCAGGAATTACCTCAGATCATTGTGATGGCTTTGGTATCGCTTTTTTTGAAGATAAAGCATGTCGTTTATTTGTCGACAATCAATCTGCTGTAGAGTCTCCGATTGCTGAGCTGATCCGAAACTACCCGATTAAATCTCGCAATGTGATTGCACACATTCGTAAAGCGACACAAGGCAAAATTAATCTTGAAAACTCACATCCATTTAGTCGTGAATTGTGGGGCAGACAGTGGATTTTTGCACATAATGGCGACCTACATGGCTTTCAGCCTGAGCTCACAGGGCGCTTCACTCCCGTCGGCAATACCGACAGTGAATTGGCCTTTTGCTATTTGCTCGAGCAAATGGTGAAACGTTTTGGTTATACCGAACCAACACTCGATCAGGTGTTTGATCTGCTATTGGAAATTTCTCCGCAAATTGCAGAACATGGCACCTTTAATTTTTGTTTGTCGAATGGGCAGGCGCTATTTAGTTATGCGATTACCAAGCTGCATTGGCTGGTTCGAGAGTTCCCATTTCAACCTGCACAGTTGATTGATATTGATGTTGAAGTTGATTTTAGTGAAGTCACCACGCCTGAAGACCGTGTTGCCGTGATTACCACTGAACCCCTAACGCAAAATGAAGTTTGGACAGCATTTGAGCCGGGTGAAATGATTTTATTTCAACATGGTCGTCCAATTCGTGCTGCAAAGACGGTTGTTGAACGTTTAGAACGTGAGCGGCTGGACCCATCTTTAAAACGTGTCACACGTGCAGATCAGTATTAATTTTGAATGAAAGATATTCATTATAAAAATGAATATCTTACACTTTATTGAATTAAGGGTGTTTTCTAAGATATTGAATTGATTAAAAAATATCTTAGCTTTATACTCGGGATTAAATAAATTAACATAATAAAAACAATTGATTACAATGTAAATGGCAGTATTTCAATTAAAACCAACCTTTTTACTTCATTTTTATTTAAGTTCTTTAATTATATGATGAAATTTACGTGATAAGTCCTTCATATTTATAGGTGGTCGTAATGAAAATGAAATGGGTTCCAGAATACAATACTGGTATCGATGTGATTGACGATCAACACAAACGGATTCTTGACTACATCAATGAAATTGATGGCATTGACGCAAATACAGATCGTGATCGTGTAAAACAAATTCTGGAAAACATTATTGATTACACGCAATCACATTTTACCTTCGAAGAATCTTTACAAGAAGAAGCGGGTTATAAATATCGTGTGCCACATAAACGCGTACATGATTTATTTATTAAAAAAATTGAATCTTACCGTGACCGTTTTGAAATGGGGCATGCGATTGAAAATGAATTACATGAAGTGCTTTCAAAATGGCTGATTAACCATATTCAGCACGATGATGCTGATTATGTCGGTGCGGTTAAAGAAAATATGATGGGTATCATCAAAGAAAAAGAAAAGAAAAAAGGCAAAAATTGGTTTGCACGTTTCTTTTCATAACCTCAAAAAATGAAATAAAAACAATTAAATTCTAATAATATCATTTGCGCAGCAAATCACCTTTAAGGTGATTTGCTTTTTGTTTTTGATTTTCAAGGCACAGCAAGGCAAAATAGCGCTAGAATTTTCAAAGGAATTTGTCATGCAGGACAATGCGATGTCGAAATGGTTATCGCCACTGATGGCGTTCTGTTTATCTTTTATCATTATTGCAACTTTAGCACCGGTAACAGGTATTCAAATTGAACGTCAGCTAGATTTCTGGCTGTTGTGGCTAGGTACAATGCTTATTTTAGCTTTACCGCTATGTTATTTGGAAATTGCTTTAGCAAAACGTTCAAAAATTACAGCAGTTCAAGCACTGTCTTCGCTAACACGTGATGCGGATGCTTCACCCAAATGGCGTATAGTCGGTTGGCTTGCCGTAGTATTTATTCCATTTTTAGCAGGTGCCATGCTTTCAGCCGCGTCGCAATATGTGGCAATTTTTACAGCTAATGGCTTTGCCTATAGCATTATTTTGGCTGTCCTTGCGGTCATTGCATTTGCATTGTCGTTTGTACCACGCCAATTTTTAGTGATTTTGACCGCTATTGGTGTGATTGCTGCAGTAGTCTTAGCGAATGTTATGGGAACTGCCTTACCAGAGTGGAAAATGACTGCGCTCGAATTTAGTGAGTGGGGCAATGCAACTGTCTTGGCGCTCGTAGCAAGTGGTTTGGGGATGGGCTTGTATTGGCAGTCAAGTTTACCAGCCGTGAAGCAACAAGAGATTGCAAGCAAAACGGTATTTCCGATTTGGATCGCTCAACTTTTGGCAGTGGTTGCTTTTGCCTTTTTCGCAGCAAAAGCACAAGTATCTGCTTTAGCACTGGTTGTGGGTTTAGTCGCAGCTTCAGCATTGCTGATTCAAATGGCACGTGAACAATTACAACAACGCCAATTGGCCATAGTGGTGCAATGGGCGATTTTATTGGTTGCGGTTTTTGTATGGGCACTGAGCACTGTTGTTCCAGTATTTAATATTGCCTTGTTGATTTGGGGCTTAATTATTTGTCTGATTTATGCGATTTTCGCAGGTTGGATTATGAAGATTAGTCATCTACGTAAGTCAATGAACTTCAGTCATGAAACCTTTTATAATATTTGGCGTATTGCTGTACGTATCGTAGTGCCCTTGTCAATAATATTGGCATTGGTGGCTGTGATTGGGCAGTTATTCTAATGACAGCTCAGTTACAAGTGTGGGTGGCTTATGCGAGCGTGGAACAGCAGATATTAATTCCCCTAATCTTTAATCCCGGTATGACGGTTGAAGATGCTATTGTGCAAAGTGGCATTCGAAAACAAGTAGATTTACCAGAAGTATTAACACTAGGAATCTTCGGGGCGCGTGTAAGCGATTCATCTCAGTTACTTGAAGCAGGTGATCGTGTCGAAATCTATCGTGCATTAACCATTAATCCGAAAGATATTCGTCGTAATCGCGCCAAGAAAAATCCCGTTGGTCGTTATTGTCGAGGCAATCGTTTCAAACAATTGTACTTATAAAAAAAACCCCTAAATTTAGGGGTTTATTTTTATCTGAAAGCGACTATAGTGGTGGCGCAGTTAAAATCGCTTCTTTAGAACCTGGTAAGCCAGGTTGAGACTCTGGAATGGTTTCTAAGCCTTCAATTTTTTGAACGATACCGTTTTGGTCAAAGAAGATTTTTAAGTGTTGACCATGTGCAGCAGGAATCTTGGCTTTTTTAGCATATGTTCCTGGGGTATACTTATAAATGTAGTCCCAACGTAACGGATTCATTGGATCGGCAACAGTTGGACTACCTAGCAAAAAGCGAACTTGTTGGTGGCTCATTCCCACTTGAATTTTAGCCGCTTGTGCTTGAGTTAAAGGTGTACCTTGTGGAATATCAACTTTATAAACGCCCAAGGTTGAACAGCCTACGAGCAATGAAGTGACGAATAACGTCAGCATGATTTTTTGCATTTTGCTAAACTATCCCAAATTAATTATGATGCATTTGATCCAAGGATAGATCATACTGCATCTAAACTTTGTTGCATATTCCAACTTTAATTTTGTTGAGAGACCTTTTTTCATGCCTATTTCAAATCAAGATTTACGTAAAGCTGGACTTAAAGTTACACTTCCACGAATTAAAATATTGGAATTGCTTGAAAATTCAAGACAACATCACTTAAGCGCAGAAGATATTTATAAGACTTTACTTGAACAAGGTGAAGATGTGGGTTTAGCAACTGTGTATCGCGTGTTAACACAGTTTGAAGCTGCAGGTATTATTCAACGCCATCATTTTGAAAACAATCATTCTGTTTTTGAGATTATGCAAGAAGATCACCATGACCATATTGTGTGTCAAAACTGCAATAAAGTGGTGGAATTTACTAATGATGTGATTGAGCATGAGCAACATCAAGTGGCAGAAAAATTTGGTTTCCAACTTACAGGTCACTCATTAAATCTTTATGGCTATTGTGATGCGCCTGAATGCCAAGAAGCATATCGTAAAAAATAATTCGATGCGGATGAGAATGAATAAAAAACAGACTTCATATGAAGTCTGTTTTTTATTTCCGAAAGCATCATGCAGAATTAATGTTGACCATCAAAGGTAATATTTGAATTTGCACGCAGTAAATGCTCACCGCCTTCTTCAGACAATTTAATTTGTAGACGCAGGTCGTTCGGTGAGTCGGCATGTTTTAGCGCATCTTTGTAGCTAATTTGCTTGGCTTTATAAAGGTCATATAAGGCTTGGTCAAAGGTTTGCATACCTAGTTCACGAGAACGCTTCATCAGGTCTTTAATTTCATGCACTTCACCCTTACGGATTAAGTCTGAAATTAAAGGTGAGTTGATCAAAATCTCAATGGCAGCACGACGTGAATTACCATCAATGGTTGGAATCAACTGCTGCGCAACCATTGCTTTTAAGTTCAAAGACAAGTCCATGAATAGCTGACTATGACGATCTGCTTCAAAGAAGTGAATGATACGATCGATGGCCTGGTTGGCGTTGTTGGCATGCAGTGTTGCAAAAACCAAGTGACCGGTTTCAGCAAAGGCAATCGCATAGTCCATAGTTTCTCGTGAACGAATCTCACCAATCAGAATCACGTCAGGTGCCTGACGTAGCGTATTTTTTAAGGCAACTTCGAAAGAGTCGGTATCAATACCCACTTCACGTTGGGTAATGATACAGCCTCGGTGTTGGTGTACAAATTCAATCGGGTCTTCAATGGTAATGATATGACCTTTGCTATTTTCATTACGATAGCCAATCAAAGATGCCAAAGAAGTTGATTTACCTGTACCTGTTGCACCTACGAAAATGATAATGCCACGCTTGGTCATCGCCAATTCTTTTAAAATGGGTGGTAATTTCAACTCATCCATCGTTGGAATAACGGTTTCGATACGACGCAGCACCATACCTGGCTGGTCACGTTGTTGAAAGGCGCTGACACGAAAACGAGCAGATTTACTGGTATTGCTAATGGCAAAGTTACATTCGCGCGTATCGGCAAATTCCTTACGCTGTTTGTCAGACATAATCGAATGTAAGATTTGACCGACAGTCGGGCCCGGTAACTTAGTCGAGCCAATTGGCAAAATTTGCCCATTGATCTTAATCGAGGGTTCAACATCGGCTGTAATAAACAAATCCGATGCCTTTTTCTCCACCATATAATCAAGTAAGCCGTTAAAATCCATAACGATCGCCCCAGAAAAATAAAAAAATTACAAGAAAGATTCGGGTTGTTTCGCTGCAGTCCGTGCAGTTTGCGTACTAATAATGCCTTTTGCGACAAGGTTTTTTAAGCTTTGATCGAGTGTGGTCATACCGTAGTTGGCACCCGTTTGAATCGCTGAATACATTTGCGCAACTTTGTTTTCACGAATCAAGTTACGGATCGCAGGAATACCAATCATAATTTCATGCGCAGCCACACGACCGCCACCATTTTTCTTGAGTAGGGTTTGTGAAATTACGGCTTGAAGTGATTCAGATAACATGGCACGAACCATGTCTTTTTCTTCAGCAGGGAATACGTCAATCACACGGTCAATGGTTTTTGCCGCAGAGGTGGTATGTAGAGTACCGAAGACCAAGTGACCTGTTTCAGCGGCTGTCAGTGCCAAACGAATGGTTTCAAGGTCACGCATCTCACCGACTAAGATAATATCCGGGTCTTCACGCAGTGCGGAACGAAGTGCTTCGTTAAAGCCGTGGGTATCACGGTGTACTTCACGTTGGTTGACCAAACATTTTTTAGATTCGTGTACAAATTCGATCGGGTCTTCGACCGTTAGAATATGGTCATATCGGTTGTCGTTAATGTAATCGACCATCGCAGCAAGCGTGGTTGATTTACCCGAACCCGTTGGACCGGTCACCAGTACGATGCCACGTGGATATTCACAAATATCTTTAAAGATTTGGCCCATGCCAAGATCTTCAATGGTTAATACTTTTGAAGGAATGGTACGGAAAACGGCACCAGCACCACGGTTTTGGTTAAATGCGTTCACACGGAAACGTGCCACACCAGGGACTTCAAATGAAAAGTCAGTTTCTAATTTTTCTTCGTAATCACGACGCTGTTTATCGTTCATGATGTCGTAAACCAATTTGTGTACTTCTTTGTGTTCAAGAGCAGGAAGGTTGATACGACGAACTTCACCATCCACACGAATCATTGGTGGCATACCAGAAGATAAATGTAAATCCGAAGCGTTATTTTTGGCAGCAAAGGCCAATAGTTCTGTAATGTCCATAAAATCCCCGAGATAAAAATTAAATCTTAATTATTTTGATAGAATAATAAGGCTTTCCCACAGCTTAACCAACACTTAGTTGAAGGGCAATGCAAAAAAAGATGAATGAAATGAGAACCTCGTCAATGAATAAACTTCAAGAAGCACGAAATCAAGTCTTGCAGCAAATTGAGCAGGCTTGCCAACTTGCGGGTCGACCACAGCAATCGGTTGAATTGTTGGCTGTATCTAAGACGCATCCTGCTGAAATGCTAAGAGAAATGTATGCAACGGGGCAACGCTCATTTGGTGAAAATTATCTGCAAGAAGCGCTTGAAAAAATTGAGGCTTTGGCAGATTTAGAGATTGATTGGCATTTCATTGGTCATGTACAGCGCAATAAAACCAAACATTTGGCTTCAAACTTTGCTTGGGTGCATGGGGTAGACCGTTTGATTATTGCGGAGCGTTTATCAAGCCAGCGAGAAGCGACGCAAGCACCTTTGAATATTTGCCTACAAGTCAATATTGATGCGCAAGATACGAAGGATGGCTGTCAGCCGAATGAAGTAGCAGGTTTGGTCGCACAGATTTCTACGCTACCGAATTTACGCTTACGTGGACTGATGGTGATTCCTGCTCCAAACAATCCGCAAGCGTTTGCTGATGCCAAAATGCTCTTTGAACACGTCAAAGCACAGCATGCGAAACCTGAAGATTGGGATACATTAAGTATGGGGATGTCAGGCGATATGACTGATGCGATTGCTGCGGGTTCAACGATGGTTCGCGTGGGGACAGCATTGTTTGGCGCACGTGATTATTCAAAATAGGACAGAAGATTCAGCCTGCTTTCAAAAACTAGGCTTATAAAGTGTAAGCACAGCAGATAAATTTTCACAATAGATGAAACCTATGGGTTCAAAGTGAGCCTTTTAATTTGAACTTTCCATTAAAGTTGAGTACAAAATAATCAGGATGTTTTTGATATTGAAGTAATTCACACTTGGACAAATAGGGAAGTTCATGACGGCATATTATCAGTTGATTCAACGCGACGTAGATGCGCAAGGCTGTGTCACGGCACATTACCATTCGACCAATTTAGCACAAGGTGCATGGAATGCACATGAGCAACACATGGCACCAGCTACAGGCATTATTTGTGCTGAATTAGACCGTTTTTCACCACGTCATGATATGCGTATCGGGCGCATTAGCCTCGATATTTTGGGCTTAATTCCTGCTGGCGAGTTTGAAATAATCACGCAAGTGATTCGTCCGGGAAAAACCATTGAACTGATTGAATCTGAAATGCGGGCTCAGGGCAAAACCTGCATTGTGGCACGCACTTGGCGCATGATGACGCAAAATAGCCAGTCCGTGAAAGGTTTGGAGGATGCTGATGTGACTGGGCCAGAAACTGCGCCGATTTGGGACGGTATCCGTCAGTGGCCGGGGGGATATATTCAGTCGATTGAAGCAAGAAGCCATGGGCGCCGTGCAGGTCAAGGCATTGTGTGGCTGAGAACACAGCATGACATGGTTGAAGGTGAGCCGACTGCTGATTTTGTCCGTTTAATGGGCATGGTTGATACCGCCAATGGTATTGTTCCGCGTCAGGATTGGCCATTTGGCTGGGGCTTTCCAAATCTGGATCTACAAATCCATTTGCACCGTTTACCACAGGGACAGTGGTTAGGTCTGGAAACCGTGCAGCAGTATGGAGCGGATGGTGTTGGTTTGAGTAGTTCTGTATTGCATGATGTCCATGGCCCATTTGGGCGTAGTGAACAGATTTTAACGCTACGTCCACTCGGGACGTAGCGAGCTAGAGAAGCAAAAATTATACAGCCTGCTTTAAGCAGGCTTTTTTTAAGATACGATTTGGATGGTGCTTGCACCTGCTCCGACAGGATTGACTTGAATTTGCACAGGGATTCGTTCGTGCATTTCTTGAATATGCGAGATCAATACTACTTTACGGCCTTGGTTTTGCAACTGATCTAGAGCATTCATGACCATGTGTAGACTTGAGGCATCTAGCGTGCCAAATCCTTCGTCAATAAATAGGCTTTCGATTTTCGTTGTTCCTGATGCCATGCTTGCAATGGCTAAGGATAAAGCGAGTGCTGTTAAGAACGACTCACCACCTGAAAGCGAAGAGACAGAGCGAGTTTCGCCATCCATGTCATGATCGATAATGGCTAGACTTAAGGAATTTTCAAGGCGCTTTAAGGTATAGCGCTGTGAAAGTATCGCCAATTGCTGGTTAGCATACTCGATTAAAATATCAAGGTTATATTGCTGCGCCAAATCACGGAACTTCTTGCCCGTTGCATCGCCCATTAAGCTCGAAATTTTATTCCAACGATGTTCTTCAGATTGGATCTGTTGAATCTGATCGGCAAATTGTTTTTGTTTGCTGAGGTTAGAAAAATGAACATCTAACTTACTTTTAAGTTGATCTCTAAGTTCTTGCTGTTCTGCAAGGGCTTTAAGATTTAGTGCAATGACACGCTCGATTTGTAAAATTTGTATTTCAGGCTGTGTTTTTAAATGCTGTTTCAACGTTTCTTGAATAGCCTGAATACCTGCTTGAGCATCTGAATAGGCACGTTCTGCATTTAAAACACGCTGTTTAAGCTGCTGTTCTTGTTCATATGAAATTGCACTAAGTTGCGCTAACAGCGTTTCACTAAATTCTGAATTTTGGCTCATCCATTGTTGAAGCGTATTTTCAACATGCCTCATTTGAGTGACTAATTGTGTTTGCTGGGTGAGGTATTCTTTTAAGCGACTTTGACTGGTTTCAAAGGCTTGACGTACTTGATCGAATGTTTGACGAGCCTGATTGAATCTCGTCTGTAACAGTTGTCTGTTTTGGTCAAAATCATTTAACCAATCATGTGGTTTTTCAACTTGTGTTTGGGTCATCTCAAAAATAGTTTGAATCGCAATATCACTATTTTTTTTGCCCTCAATTGTTAAATTTTCAATTAGATTTTGAGCCGTTTGAATTTTTTCCTGACTAAATTTAATTTGTTGCTGATAGTGCTCAAGCTGTTGTGAAGTTTGATTATATTGAGTATTTAACTCGTGGCGTTGCTTTAAGTAATTTTGACGTTGTTGTAGTGTGTGATAAATCTGTTCAGCCGCGCTTAAAGTCGACTGTTCCCATAATTTTTTTTCTACGTCATTCAACACAATGAGAATATGCTGAATATTGATTTCAGCTTGTTGCACACTGGATAAGTGCTGTGTGGTTTGTTGAATTGAAGTTATGAGTGCATGACTTTGTTTTTGAGCATTTTCATGTGAAATTAAGGCATCTTCAGTTTGTTTTTGCGCTTGTTGTGATTCATTGATTCTTGTCTGAATCAGTTGCGCCAAGGCTTCATGCTGATGTGAAAAATCAAAAGAAATATTTAGAATATTTAATTGTTGTTGAAGCGCATTTTTTGCCTGATCAAGTTGTATTTTTAAGGTCGCTAGCTGTTGCGCATTGGCATCCATTAACGCGGTTTGCTGAGTGGAGGTGGTTTGTAATTTTTGCCAAGCTTCGAAAGCCACTTTTTCCAATGCAAGTGCTTG
The DNA here is from genome assembly GCF_013418685.1 of Acinetobacter sp. YH12129. Lineage (NCBI taxonomy): Bacteria > Pseudomonadati > Pseudomonadota > Gammaproteobacteria > Moraxellales > Moraxellaceae > Acinetobacter > Acinetobacter sp. YH12129. The sequence goes on along the minus strand of NZ_VPBP01000019.1, from coordinate 49,184 downwards.
TTGTTCTTGTTGCGTTTGTAGTTTCAGTAATTCATCAGAAAAAGCTTCTTTTTCTGAATAAGGATGATGGGTACTTCCACAGACTAAACACGCTTCGCCATCGACCAAATCTGCACGCAATTTTTCAATATTTTCCGTATTCAGTAAGCGCTGTTGTTGCAACATGTGTTGCAGTTTTTCACGCTCATTTTTCTGCGTTTGATAGGTAAGTTCGGCCGTTTTTAGCTGCGTATGACTTTGTTTAATTTGCTGAGCTAGTGTACGTTTCACCGTCATGAGATTGTTGTTTTCAGCATCAATATTTTGGAAGCTTTGCCATTGTTGCTGAACAACATTGAGCTGATTTAATTTTTGTAAAAGCTGGTCACGTTCGTAACGTAGTGATGAAATTTTCTGATTGAGCGCATCTTCTTGCCCAAATGTTTGCGTTAATTTTTCAAGTTGTTTTTGTTGTGTCTGTAATTGTGTATTGGCTTGTTGCACATTGCCATAATTTTTTTCAAATTGTGCATAACTTTGAATAAATCGTTGAGTCTGTGTGATATGCGCTGAAAGTGCATCATCGAGTGAGGCAAAGTGATTTGAACTTTCTAGCTGTGCCGTGTGTTGAGCAATATTGGTTTGCAGTTGCTCAAGCTGTTCCTTCATCTGTTTTTCATTGTTGATATGCGGAACAAGTTGGTTTTCAATCTCTTTAAAATCACCTTGCGCTTTGCGTAATTGATCTACCAATACAAGACGTTCAGCAATCCGGTCACGCACCAGTTTAATTTTGTCTTGATGTTGAATCTCAAATTGATGCTGTTGTTTTTGTTCTGTATCTATTTTTTCAAAGATGGTTTTTTCAGCATTGAATTGTTGTTCAATCTCTGAAAAATGCTGTTGTGCATGTGTCAATTGCGGCTGTAATTGTGCAATTTCAAGCTTGATATTTTTTTGTTGAATTACACTTGGGCGTATAGATGAAAAGCGTTCAAGTTGTTGCAGTTGTAGCTTTTCAGGCGCAAGTGCATCAAGTTGTTGTTGCTGATTTTGTAGTTGTTGCTGACGTGCTTGCACATCAGTTTCGTATTTTTGCTTTTGTTCATACCACTGTTGATTTTTTTCGAACGCTGATTTTTCTATTTCCAGCTTTTTATATTCTGTAGAAACCGTATTGAATTGATTCGTGGTTGTTATTAGATCTTCATCAGACAATATTTCAATATGTCCTAAAACATTTTCCAGCTCTTTACGCTGATTGGCAATTTGCTTGGTTTTTTCAAAGGCCAATTGACCAATTTTCCCGAAAATACTGGAATTGGTTAGATACTCCAATAGCTCGCCACGTTCATTATCACGCGCTTTTAAAAAAGCGGTCACTTCTGACTGAGCCAGTAAAACGGCACGGGTGAACTGTTCAAAACTGAGTTGAGTAATGCGTAAAATTTGGCTCTCAACCGCTTTGGTTTTATCTGCAACGACACTGCCATCCGTTAAGCATTTCAGTGAACGCTGTACGCTTTGCAATTTGCCATTTGGGTTTTCACGGGCACGTTTAATTTCCCAACGCGCTGAATAGACTTTTTGGTCTTGGGCAACAAAGCTGAGCTCGGCAAAGCCTTGACCTGTGCCACGGCGTAATACGGTTTGCGGTGAGTTGGTTGGCAACTCTGAACCATCGATATCGATCAGTTTACCATCGCTGTCTTTTAAACGTGGCACACGATTAAACAGCGCCAAACACATGGCATCTAAAATGGTTGATTTACCTGCACCAGTTTTGCCAATAATTGCTACTAAGCCTGCACTGGCTAAAGGCTCAGATTCAAAATCAATAAAATGTTCACCCGCTAAAGATGCCAAGTTTTTAATGCGTATAGATAAAATTTTCATGGCAATTCCTTAAGTGTTCGCATCATCTTCAAGTGATTTTTGTGCTTCATCGACCAAACTTAAAAAATCTTTCATTACGGTGTCATCAGCACCATAGCCTTGTTTTTCCCAAAGGTTTTGGAATAATTTTTCAGGCGTAGGTGGATCAAGGTTGATTGCGGCTTGTTGCTGATTATTTTGATCTGAGTTTAAATAACGGCGGCTGATGCGCACCAACCGATAACGGTTCGGCGCTAAAGCCTCTTCAAACTGCTGTCTTAAATTAGGTGCAGGCGGGGTGTCGGTATGGTATTCAATTTCGACATATTCACGCTGATCAATATCTTCAATTTCACCGCTCGCCAAAGCAGATAATTGTGCCAAAACTTCTGGAATTGTGCCTTTGATGCGATGCAATTGCACACTGCGCGGAATTGCTAAGGACCCCATTTGAAAGCGTGATTCATCTGTTTGAGTTGGATCAATACTGATCTCAAGCACTTGGTGCTTATAATTAATTTCACTAAATGACAGGGGAATCGGTGAGCCGCTATAACGGATATGAGCCTGTCCGACTTTTTGCGGTTTATGCAAATGTCCAAGTGCCACATAGTCAATTACATCATTAAACAGTGCAGTTGAAAGCGCTTCTTCATTGCCAATAATAATCGGTCGTTCTGAGTCCGAGGTTTCACCGCCTTGCATGTGGGCATGTGACATTAAAATTAAGGCTTGATCTGAGGTTTTACGAGATTTGGCTTCCGCAATTAATTGCTGATGCACATAGGCAATGGCGTTTTGGCTATTGGTGGTTTGATCATTAAAACCGGTAATCTCGGCAGCACGTAGAAAAGGTAAAGTCAGGCACCATGCCACTACATTTTTGTGTTCATCATAAATAGGTACCAGCAGTCGGTCTAAATCGAGCTGACCTAAGCTATTTTTATGGACCACGCCAACTGCTTTGGCATGGTATTTTTCTAATAAGGGTTCAACTTGCTCAATACGGTAACCTGAGTCATGGTTGCCTGCGATCATCAGGGTTTGCATGTGCGGAGCACGCTCATGTGCATCTGCTAGAAACTGATACAACTGTTTTTGCGCTCTGGAAGCGGGGTTGATCACATCAAAAACATCGCCTGCTATCAGCAGGGCATGTGGTTGTTTTTGTGCTATTTGTTCAAGCAGCCAATTGAGAAACTGTTCATGTTCGTAGTCACGCGAATGGTTATAGAAAAATTGTCCTAAATGCCAATCTGAAGTATGAAAAAAACGAACAGTCATGCAAGCACCAAAAAATCAAAAAATTGATTGGGCTATAAAGTATCACAGATGGTTATGTTTACGAGGGAGATTAATCATTCATTAGTCCAACTAAGTCGTTTTCGACAGTTACAAAGTATCCAATCTAAACTATGCCATAACTGCATTAATGTGCATTTGCATCTACTTGCAGGAGGCAAAAAGTATTATGGGTTGGATCTATGAAATAGCCTTGCCAGTATTATCCAAGTATCACAAATTTTTCTATAGCAATTTGGCCATCTTGTACCAGATTTTTCTTAGTGATTTGGTCGAAATCTTTAACTTCAAAACTACGAGTAAATGTATTGGTAATGCAATGCATCGGTGGAGTCTGTACAGAGCATTCTAAGAGGTCACCATGAAGTCTGGGGTTACTGATTAGGGAATCCTGTAACTCGTGTAAATGACCAACCAAAAACGGCAGAATAATAGACAACTTCACGCTTGGTATCAGAACTTTGAATTTCAAAATAGTAGGCTGGTTCATTGTTGTTATATTTTCTTTGAAGGATTATACGTTTCAAATAGTAGAGATCTGAAATTAGGTTAAAAAATACCAAGAACTAGGAATATAAAATGTTGTTCTAATCCTGTATATAGATCAATTGTTGTACAGTAGGTGTATTACCTGCATTTGGGGTAGCAGGAGATGCAACATGCCAAATAATCCTTTTGATGAAGAAAAACTTGCAAATAGTATGGTGTATAAGACTTTATTAGAGTCTACATTAGCCATTCCTTGGTGTATTGATTGGGACAGTAAAACATTTAGTTATATTGGACCGCAAATTGAAAAGTTGCTCGGTTGGAAACAAAGTAGTTGGAAAACGGTAGATGATTGGGCATCACGTATGCACGACGAAGACCGTAATTATGTACTGAATTATTGTGTTTCACAGTCTATGGCTGGTATAGATCATGAAGCAGATTATCGTGCACTTAAAGAAGATGGTTCATATCTTTGGATACGTGATGTTGTTCATGTCGTGCGTAAACCAAATGGTGATGTAGATTGTCTTGTCGGCTTTATGTTTGATATTTCCGAGCGGAAAAAACAAGAAGAACAGCTACAAAAATTGCAACGTCAGCTCGAAGAATATTCATATAAAGATGGCTTAACCGGTATTGCCAATCGACGTTTGTTTGATGACTTTTATCAACGCGAATGGTTGAACGCGATACGCACACAAAAGCCACTGAGTTTAATTCTGATCGATTTGGATTATTTTAAACAATACAACGACTTGAATGGTCATGTGATTGGGGATACATGTCTGCGTCAAATTGCGAAAAGTTTGGAATCTTGTTGTACACGACCTCGTGATTTAGTCGCGCGTTTTGGTGGTGAGGAATTTGCTTGGATTTTACCAGAAACCAATGAGGCAGCAGCAGCAGTGATGGCCGATAGAATTATGGAGGCCGTGCGTGCTGCACGATTACCGCATAAAGCCTCTGCAGTGTCGGAACTCGTCACACTCAGCATGGGGGTAAAAACCATTATTCCTTCAGATCTGGATAATCCAATGCAATTTCTGGATCAAGTTGATAAAAACCTCTATGTAGCCAAAAGACAGGGGCGTAATCGCTACTGTGCTGCATAACATAGATTTGCAGTTGTGACTTATTTTAAACTTGCATAAAATTTTCAGTCAGTCGATATTTTATCGGCTGATTTTTTTGGGGTGTAGAATATAAGAATAAAATTCGATGCTAAATGCATGAGGCACAAAATAAAAGACCGACGATTCGAGTGATGATGAAATCGTCGGTCAAAAAATCGATTTTAAATTTAAGTGATGGCTGCTGTTCATACTTAAATTCAAAATGAAGCTTATTGCTTTTAAAAAGGTCACCGAAACATTGTGGATGCCGTCCAAATCATCGGTTGCTACAGACCTTGTACCCTATATAACGTAGCTGATTACAGATTGGTTGACATGAAAATGAAAAAAAATGCATTTTTTTTTATACTAGGTGTCAACTTCTTCTTGGGTTAGGGTCATGGTGTCTTTAACACGTTATTTTTTATTGTTTTTTTTCATTTGTTTAATCATGACCTGTATTTGCGGTGTGATCGCAGCATTATTGCCACAGGGTGTGGGTGGTATTTTAACGGTCGTACCCTATCTGATTGCCATGATCGTGGTGTTATTTCGGTTTTTAAATAAAAATCAGAGAGCACCGACACAGGCAGAACGTAAAAAATTTACCCTAGGTTTTAGCCTGATTTTTTGGTTATATAATTTTGGTTTTGTACTTTTGGGTATCGCAATTTTTTCAAGAAAAGATCCTGAAATTTGGCAAAATTTAATGCTCTATGTTCAACATCCTCAGTTTATGAGTTTAATGGTGATCATGTTATTACTGATGGCTATCCCTTTGTATTTAATCACCTATTGGTTTTATGGTCCGCAAGCACAGCGGATGGCTTCTCAAAAGTTTGGCGCATAAAGCTTGATCATCTGGTGATCTTGTTCTATAGATAATAGTATTATTTCATATAGATAAGAACAAATTATGCATCAGCCCACAGTACTGATGACGGGTGGCAGCGGTTTTATTGGCACACATCTCATCAAGGCACTTTTAGCTGCGGATTATAAAGTGATTGGGCTCAGTCGTAAGGCTGGGCGTATTTCTAAATCACCACATTTAACTTGGGTACAGCAGCTCGATCAAATTCCTCATGACAGAATTGATTATGTGATTAATCTTGCAGGTGAAAGTATCGGCAAAGGTCGCTGGACAGAGACGCGTAAACAGCAATTATTAGAAAGTCGGGTCAAAACCACAGAAGCGCTGTATCAATATTTACGTAAACGTAAAATTTTTCCGAAATGCATTATTTCAGGTTCGGCTGTTGGCTATTATGGTATTGATATTGAAGAACAATGGACAAAAGTGTGCGATGAAAATGCTGCACCACAAGCCATTTTTATGTCAGAGCTATGCCAAAGTTGGGAGCAAGTCACACGCCAATTTCCTGAACAAAATACCATTATCACACGACTAGGTGTGGTCTTGGCTGAAGGTGGCGGAATCTTACCGCAAATGCTGCGACCGATTCAGCTCAATTTGGTCAACAAAATAGGTTCCGGTCGGCAGCCTTTTGTGTGGATACATATACAAGATGTGATCCGAAGTATGCTGTTTTTAATGAAACAAGCAGAGAAAAAACATGCATTGCTTGAACCCACGCCAATCGATCCGCATATTTTTAATTTAGTTGCGCCTGAAAAATCGACACAGGCTCAATTTGCGCAGATTGCAGCACGTCAATTAGCGAAAAAGCCGTGGCTCAATGTGCCTGCAATTGTTTTTAAAATTTTATTGGGTGAGCAATCGCAATTAATTTTAAATGGTCAACTGGTTCAGCCAGCTGCTTTATTACAGCAAGGCTTTGAGTTTAAATTTCCGACGTTAAAAGAAGCCTTGCAGGATTTATTGGCTTAGTTGAATTTGACCTATTGACCATTATTCGACGCTTAACAATGCATCTTGAAACAGGCGAGTTGGACTATAGTTGTCTGCATTGAATGAAGGCGTTTCCCCAGTCATCAGTTCAGCCAATAACTGAGCTGAAGCAGGTCCCATACATAAACCATTTCTAAAATGCCCAAAATTTGCCCATAGATTGTCGAAATTTGGCATCTGCCCAATATACGGAATCCCTTCAGGGGAAGATGGACGCAGGCCAGCCCAAGATTTCACAATCGGAAAGTTGGCAAGCTCTGGCACCATGTCAAAGCATGATTCTTGAATATGCTGCAAGGTTGTATTTGTTGTCTGAGTATCAAAGCCACATTGGCGCATACTTGAGCCGCAAACCACATGACCGTCTTGGCGTGGAATCAAGTACATGACTTTATTCATGCACATGGTCGGCAACCAGTTCTGCGGGGTTTTAAAGAGAAGCATTTGTCCCTGTACGGGTTGTACGGGTATCTCAATGTCCAGTTGTTCACTCCACGCGGCTGACCAAGCGCCCGTGGCAATAACGAATTGATCTGCTGTATGTTGTGTACCATCTGCGGTGGTGATGGACTGGATACGATTGTCCGTACGGTTTAATTGGTGGATCAGGCAATGCTCATAAATCTGAACTTTAGGATGCTGCTGTAAATAAGCCGTTAAAGACTGCAAAAGTCGCGGATTACGGATGTTGGCTAATTGTGAAAAATAAATGCCATGTGCAAAGCGTGCTGAAATGTGAGGATTAATCTGCTCAATTTGCTCGGATTGCAAATAATCCGCCTGTTGCATCGGGTCTTGGTGCAAACGGGCATAATCTAAGCCGATTTCAAAATCATCTTCGTCAAAAATCAACATGCCAGTTTCATGAATTTCAAAATCAATCCCAGTCATAGGTTTTAATTTTTCATTCCATTTTTGGTAGCTCTGCTTGCCATAACGTGCGAGCGCATTGACTTCATTGGGATATCGCCAAGGATACATCGGGGAGAGGATGCCACCACCGGCCCATGATGCAGCGGAACCTGTGCGTTGTTGGTCGAAAATCGTCACCGTACAACCACGTTCAACCAATTCCAATGCGGTGAGTAAACCACTTACACCCGCCCCAATAATGGCAATATTCATGTTCTTTTAACCGATGAATGTATGAGTTTGATCTTAACTTCAGCAACGCCGAAGTTTTTCTTCCAAGACTGTTTTTTAAATTTTACAGATATAAAAAAGCCTTCCTGAACGTTACCATTTCAGAAAGGCTTTGCAGGTTATTTCATGTCTTTCAACATGAGTGCTGCATCTTCAGCAAAGTAAGTCCAGATCCCATCTGCACCTGCACGGCGGCAGCTCATAAGCGATTCGATAATCACGTTTTCAGACAGCCAACCATTTTGAATGGCACCTGCCAACATGGCGTATTCGCCACTCACTTGATAGACAAATGTTGGAACACCGAAATTATCTTTGACTTCACGGACAATATCTAAATACGGCATACCCGGTTTTACAATCACCATGTCGGCGCCTTCTTGGATATCCAGTGCGATTTCATGTAAAGCTTCTGCACGGTTACCGATGTCCATTTGATAGTTATATTTATTGCCACCTTTGAGGTTGCTTGAAGAACCTACCGCATCACGGAATGGCCCGTAAAAGCTAGACGCATATTTTGCAGAATAAGCCATGATGTTGGTATAGATATGGCCATTGGCTTCAAGGGCTTGGCGAATTGCACCGATACGACCATCCATCATGTCACTTGGTGCAACCACATCTGCACCCGCTTCGGCATGGCTGAGTGCTTGTTTAATTAAGCATTCAACGGTTTCATCATTCAGTACATAGCCGGTATCATCAATGATACCGTCTTGACCATGTGTGGTGTATGGGTCGAGCGCACCATCAGTGATGAGAACCATTTCTGGTAGTTCTTTTTTTAATAAGCGGATGGTGCTTTGGACTAAGCCATCTTCATGCCAAGCTGCTTCAGCCGTTAAACTTTTATCTTCCTGTGGTGTAACTGGGAACAAAGCTAATTTTGAAACACCCAATTCGAGTAAACGTTCTGCCTTTCTTAGTAACAAGTCAGCAGATAGACGCTGTACGTTTGGCATGCTTGGAATATCTTGAGTTTGTTGCTGGCCTGGCAACACAAATACTGGATAAATGAGATGATCAGTCGTCAGTTGAGTTTCACGCACCATGGCACGAAGCTGGTCATTTTTACGAATGCGACGCATGCGGGTAGCAGGAAAAGCTGGACGATTGAACGTATAGGTCATAACAATCTCATTGATCAGTATTAAACTTTGACTATTGTAGACGCATAATGAGGGTTTGGCGCACCCCGTATTATTTTTTTATTCAATGACAGCGATTCGAGTAGGCTATGACAGATGTAAATAAGAGTTGGACCGGTAATATTGACCTAAACTCGAAGAATGAAATCGATACTTTATTAAATAACATTGCTCAAGCATTTAACAGCTCCCCATTTTTTTTACACAATGCCATGAAAATGACGGTGATCGATGGTCAGATCGAAGCACGTGTGGACATGGCCAGTAATCTAATAGGAAATGTCGCATTCCAAATTTTACATGGTGGCGTCGCGGCAACCCTACTCGACAGTATCGGTGGTATCTCTGCGATGGCAGAATTGTATAAAAAGGCCACAGCTGAAGATCTAGTAGAAACTAGTAAAAAGGTATCTCGCTTAGCGACCGTCGATATGCGTGTGGATTATTTAGCGCCAGGACGCGGACAGTATTTCGTTGCACGAGCTGAAACCTTACGTTTAGGCCGTAAGGGTTGCACTATGCGTATGACCATGGTTAATGATGAAGGTAAAGCGATTGCAACGGCGATTGCATCGTATGCTTATTAAGCCATTTTTAAGTTAACACATTCAAAATGATGAAAAAATAAAGTCCAGTATTGGCAGCAGGGCATGATTTTATCCTGTTGCCGACGAAAAAAAGACTGACGAGTTACATTTTCTATTCTCAGGATATGATTTTTTAGCTTTAAAATGCCGGAAAATTGAAGAAGATAGACTTTCTCACGACACCATTATCTGACAGCAAAGTTGACATGCTTTGCAAAGCTCATGATGCCATGACCAAGTCTGCTAGATTTAGGACAAATCTATGACAGATACCGTTAGTAACCTGCCAGAAACCCCATCTACAGAGCAGCCCACCGATCAGGAATTAAAAGCACGCAGAAAAAAAGGCCTTGGTATAGTGGCTGTATTGATCGTGATTGCTTTGGTGATGTATTTGATTTGGTCAATATTTCTAAATCATTCCGTCAGTACCGATAATGCCTATGTCGGTGCAGAAACAGCGTCGATTACCTCGATGGTCACGGGGCAAGTGGCAGAGGTTTTGGTGAGTGATACGCAGCAAGTGAAAAAAGGCGATGTGCTTGTTCGCATTGATGCTCGTGATGCTGAAATTGCCTTAGCTCAAGCTCAGGCTGAATTGCTCAAGGCGAAACGCCAATACAAACAAACTGCGGCGAATAGTAGCTCTTTAAACTCACAAATCTTTGTCAGTGATGATGCGATTCATAGTGCAAGCGCACAAGTCGCCAAAGCACAAGCCGATCTGAATAAAGCACAAGATGAATTACAACGTCGTCAACAATTGGCTGCTTCGGGTGCGATTTCTAAAGAAGAATTAAGCACAGCGCAGAGTGCTGTGAATACTGCTAAAGCCAGTTTTGATGTAGCACAAGCAGGTCTCGCTCAAGCCAAATCTAGTCAAAAAGCGGCACAAAGTAATAAAGCGGCGAATGATGCATTAATTCAAGACAGCAATGAAAACTCAACCCCAGATGTTTTAGTTGCACTAGCACGTCTACAACAAGCCCAGTTGGACTTAGAACGTACACAAATCAAAGCACCCTTTGATGGTGTGGTGACACGTCGCAATATTCAAGTTGGGCAACGCATTGCACCGGGAACGTCATTAATGATGGTAGTTCCAGTCTCTCAGTTATATGTCGATGCTAACTTTAAAGAAAGTCAATTGGCAGGGGTACAAGCGGGTCAAAAAGTTGAACTGACGTCTGATCTGTATGGTGACAAAGTTAAATTTAATGGCACAGTGACTGGTTTTTCTGGTGGCACAGGCTCAGCATTTGCCTTGATTCCGGCACAAAATGCCACAGGAAACTGGATTAAAGTGGTTCAGCGTTTACCTGTGAGGATTCGTTTAGATCCAAAAGAGTTGGCAGAACATCCACTCCGTGTGGGGCTGTCTATGGAAGCGACGATTGACCTGAAATCGAAGTAATTGCCTATGAATCAGCAAATGCAAATGACTGACCTAAAAGGTGGTCGTCTGATTCTCGCTGCCTTGGTCTTGGCATTGGCAAACTTTATGGTTGTGCTCGACATGACCATTGCGAATGTATCTGTGCCGCATATTACCGGTAGCCTTGCAGTATCGGCATCCCAAGGGACATGGGTCATTACTTCCTATGCCGTGGCCGAGGCGATTTGCGTGCCATTAACCGGTTGGCTCGCTGGGCGCTTTGGTTCTGTACGGGTTTTTGTGATCAGCCTATTCGGCTTTACTGTATTTTCGATACTGTGTGGTTTATCGACCAGTTTGGAAATGTTGGTGTTTTGTCGAATTGGGCAAGGCTTGTTTGGTGGCCCGATTATGCCACTGAGCCAAACGTTGTTAATGCGCATTTTCCCTCCTGAAAAGCAATCCCAAGCCATGGGCATGTGGGCAATGACTACCGTCGTTGGTCCCATTTTAGGTCCAATTTTGGGTGGTACGATCAGTGATAATTTATCTTGGCATTGGATTTTCTTTATCAATATTCCTGTCGGGATCGGTTGTGCTATCGCAGCGATGCGCTTACTGAAAACGGCTGAAACTCCAACGCAGAAATTGAAAATTGACCGCGGTGGTTTACTGCTGTTGGTGTTGTGGATCGGTGCCTTGCAATTGATGTTGGACTTGGGTCATGAACGAGATTGGTTTAATCATCCATTTATCGTGGTACTGGCACTGACGGCATTTGTCGGGTTGATCGTTTTTACGATTTGGGAGCTGACTGAACGGCATCCGGTGGTAAATATACTGCTGTTTAAGTACAGAAGTTTTACCATTTCGGTCTTGGCTTTGGCCTTTGGTTTTGGTGCCTTCTTCGGGAGTATTGTCCTGATTCCGCAGTGGTTACAGATCAACTTGGGCTATACCGCAACGTGGGCAGGCTATCTCACTGCAACGATGGGCGTCGGTAGTCTGACCATGTCGCCAATTGTTGCGAAGCTTGCAACCAAATACGATCAACGTGCTTTGGCGAGTTTTGGTTTAAGTATCTTGGGCGGTGTAACCCTTATGCGCGCCTTTTGGACTACGGATGCAGACTTTATGGCTTTGGCTTTGCCGCAAATATTACAAGGTTTTGCCGTTCCATTTTTCTTTATTCCTTTGTCCAATATGGCCTTGGCATCGGTACTGCCACAAGACATGGCATCTGCGGCAGGTTTGATGAACTTCTTAAGAACCATGGCTGGGGCTATTGGCGCATCGATTGCTGTTACCATTTGGGATGATCAAACCAAAGTCGCACGCAGTGAAATGGTCAGTAATTTACATGCTACTGAGGTACAAAATACCTTGGTGAATCATGGAATGAGCTCAGAAGCTGCTTTGGGTTACATCTCCAGTTTGGTGGATAAAGAAGCCTTAACGCTTTCAGCCAATCATGTGTTTTTAGTACTGGCGGGTGTCTTTATATTCGCTGCACTGATCATTTGGCTCTGCCCACGGCCTAAAGCAGGTGTGGGTGGTGGTCATGCACACTAAATAACATCAAGCATAAAAAAACCGCTCATTCGAGCGGTTTTTTATTGCATACGGCGTTGATTGAAAAAAATCAAAGATCCGAGCGCGCCCGTTTGAGTGCAGATTGCCACTGAGCCAAATGAAATTCACGTTGATCGGCATTCATTTTTGGTTCAAAAGCACGTTCTAATTGCCATGAAGCGGCAATTTCATCAAGATTTGAAAACACACCCGCTTTGAGTCCAGCCATCGCGGCAGCACCCCATGCAGTTGATTCTAAAAGTTTAGGACGCAGTACAGGCACATTTAAGATATCGGCCTGAAATTGCATCAGCATATCATTGCTGCTGGCACCACCATCGACTCGTAATTCTTTCAACGGGCTAGACAAGTCAGATTGCATCGCGGTCAGAACATCCGACACTTGAAAGGCGATGGACTCAAGGGCTGCACGGGCAATGTGGGATTTATTGGTCCCACGCGACATGCCGCAGAGTAGAGCACGTGCATCGCTGTCCCAATGTGGCGCACCTAGACCTGTAAATGCCGGAACCAATACCACGCCATCGGTATGCTCCACTTGGCACGCAAGTTTTTCAACATCACTGCTTTTTTGAATAATCCCTAAACCATCTCTTAGCCATTGCACAATGGCACCCGCCATAAAGACACTGCCTTCAAGTGCATAATGGGTTTGGTTTTGTGCTTTCCACGCCAATGTCGAGAGTAATTTATTATGGCTATATTGAACTTCAGTGCCGGTATTAAAGAGCATGAAACAGCCTGTACCATAGGTGTTTTTTGCTGTTCCTGCTTCAAAGCATGACTGTCCAAATAGCGCGGATTGCTGATCACCTAAAATGCCGGTAATGGGAATGTTTGCGCCAAGTAAACCTGTAGCGGTATCTGCAACATATTCATCTGAACTGATGATTTTAGGGAGGACCGACAGGGGAATATCGAATAATTCTAAGAGTTCTTCATCCCAAGCTTGTTGCTGTAAGTTCATTAACATGGTTCGTGAGGCATTGCTGGCTTCAATCACATGCTCTGCACCTTGCGTCAGGTTCCACACCAACCAACTGTCAATCGTGCCAAAAGCCACATGACCTTGCTGAGCGAGTTCACGTAGACCTTGTGTGTGTTCTAATAACCAGACCAATTTGCCAGCACTAAAATAGGGATCGATACGTAAACCGGTCTTTTTGTGAATGAGGTCATTGAGGTTTTGTTGGGTCAGTTGTCCACACCACTCGGTTGCACGGCGGTCTTGCCAGACAATTGCAGGGGCAAGGGGTTGACCTGTGCGTTTATCCCAAACCACAGTGGTTTCACGCTGATTGGTCAGGCCAATGGCTTTGATGTCTTTGGCGAGGATACGAGCAGAAGCGAGGGCTTGTTGCACGACGGCAATTTGTGTACTCCAAATTTCTTGAGCATCTTGCTCCACCCAGCCCGAATGAGGAGTTTGAATATGGGTTTCCCGTTGAGCTGTAGCTTGAACTTGTCCATGTTCGTTAAAAATGATCGCACGACTTGAAGTCGTTCCTTGATCGAGTGCCAATAAATAGCTCATATATTTTTCTTTTGCGGTCTTGAAAAATAAAATATTAACGCAATTATGTAATTAAGCGCAGATCAATGTGTAATTGTTTCGAAATTGCATCGCAATTTTTTGAAGTTATGCTATGATGAAGCTACTTTGGGGATGTTTCTGGCTTCGACGCTGGTGATGAAACTCATAGATGCATGTCGAGAGCGCATTTTCTCTCGTAAATCAAATTTGCATATTTTAGTCGCAAACGACGAAACTTACGCTCTAGCTGCCTAAGGGCAGCTTGTCCGCATCCCTGAATACTTGTGGTTAGGGGTCCCGACTGAAGCGAACGCACACAAGTCCGTATAAGATCAAGCCTTGGGGTCTTATACTAAATCTTAAAGGATCGCGATTTGTACCCTGTTCGTCGGGTCACAAAGAGCTAAATCAATAGACGATATCTAAGCATGTAGTATTCTCGAGCGTAGTGCTGGCGGACGCGGGTTCAACTCCCGCCATCTCCACCAAAATTCAAAAAAGTCGAACCTTCGGGTTCGGCTTTTTTTATGATTAATTAAAAACATTTTTTGGTACAACAATGACTCAAGTCCAGCTTCAAGAACTGCAAAAACAACTCTGGAATATTGCCAATACTTTGCGTGGTAAAATGGGGGCAGATGAATTCCGTGATTACATTTTGGGCTTGATCTTCTACAAATATTTGTCTGAAAAAATTCAAAATAATGCCAACGAAATTTTATCACCTGATCAAATTAAGTTTGCAGAATTGGTTGAATATACTGAAATTAATCAAGCATATTTGAGTGCTGTTCGTGAAGAATGTCTTGCCAGTATGGGCTATTTCTTAGCGCCACAAGAATTGTTCCATAGTATGGCAACATTGGCTCGAGCAAAAAAATACATTTTGGATGATGTAATTAAAACCCTTAAGGCAATTGAGCAAAGTACGCTGCGTACAGATGCGGCAGATGATTTTTCGCATTTGTTTGAAGACATGGATTTAAGTTCGACCAAGTTAGGAAATACGCCTGATGACCGCAATGAGCTGATTAGCCGTGTGATCGTACATTTGGACGATATTAATTTTGATCTGTCGAATACTGAGTCTGATATTTTAGGCGATGCTTATGAATTTCTCATTGGTGAATTTGCTTCAGGTGCTGGTAAAAAAGCAGGTGAGTTTTATACACCGCAAATGGTTTCTACTTTGCTTGCAAAACTTGTCACCTTAGGTAAAGAACGTCTACGCAGTGTATATGACCCGACTTGTGGTTCAGGATCTTTATTGCTACGTGTAAAGCGTGAAGTCGGCGATGTGGATGCGATTTATGGTCAAGAAATGAACCGTACGACCTATAACTTGGCACGTATGAACATGATTTTGCATGATGTGCATTACTCAAAGTTTGAAATTAAGCAGGAAGATACTTTAAAACGCCCACAGCATATGGAATTGAAATTTGATGCGATTGTAGCGAATCCACCATTTTCGGCAAAGTGGTCTGCGAGTGAGTCATACTTAAGCGATCCGCGTTTCCGTGATTTTGGCAAGTTAGCTCCAAGTTCTAAGGCCGATATGGCGTTTTTACAGCACATGCTTTATCAGTTAGATGAAAATGGGACTTTGGCGATCGTACTGCCGCATGGAGTTTTGTTCCGTGGTTCGAGTGAAGGGCATATTCGTAAGCATCTAATTGAAAAGTTAAATGTGATTGATACGATTATTGGTTTGCCTGCCAATATTTTCTATGGCACGTCTATTCCAACCTGTGTGTTGGTGTTGAAGAAAAACCGTGAGCATAGCGACAATATTTTATTTATTGATGCGAGCAATGAGTTTGAAAAGCAAAAGAATCAAAACAAGCTCTTACCTGAGCATTTAGATAATATCGTTGGTGCATTTGAAAACCGTCAGAATATTGAAAAATATGCATATGTAGCGAGTCTGCAAGAAGTTGCTGACAATGATTTCAATTTGAATATTCCTCGTTATGTCGATACTTTTGAAGCGGAAGCTGAAATTGATTTAGATGCAATAGCGAAACGGCTTCAAGCCTTAGAGGTTGAAAGTCTAAAAACTGATGCAGAAATTTCTAAGTTTTGTGCAGAACTCGGCATTGATTCACCTTTTGCGGAGGTGAAGTAATGGCTTCGCCTAAATTGCGGTTTAAAGAGTTTGATAGGGATTGGAAAGTAAATACCATTCAGCGTTTTATGGATGATAACTTCATTCTTGATCAAATGGATGGTAATCATGGAGAGCTTTATCCTAAATCAGAAGAATTTAGTTCATCTGGTGTGCCATATTTGAGTGCAACTGACTTTAGTTCAGGAGCAGTCGATTTTTCTAAGTGCAAAAGACTTCCTTTAGAAAGGGCAAAATTATTTAAAAAGGGCATTGCTAAAAATGGTGATGTCCTATTTGCACATAATGCTACAGTTGGTCCAGTCGCTATTTTAGAAACTGAATTGGATTTTGTGATCCTTAGTACAACAGCAACTTATTATCGTTGTGATGGTAAGCGTTTGAATAATAGATTTTTAAAGAATTACTTTGAATCGGAATTTTTTGTACAACAGTATTTTGGCATTATGAGCCAATCGACTAGAAATCAAGTTCCTATTACTACTCAGCGAAAGCTTAGTATCTCGATTCCAACAATACAAGAACAAACAAAAATCGCTTCTTTTCTTTCCTCGGTGGATGAAAAGATTAGCCAACTGACTAAAAAATATGAACTGCTGAGCCAATATAAACAGGGCATGATGCAAAAACTGTTTAGTCAGCAGATTCGTTTTAAAGCGGATGATGGGAGTGAGTTTGGGGAGTGGGAAATAAAGTTAATTAAAGACATTGCTGATGTAAAGGGTGGTAAACGTCTTCCAAAAGGGTATTCATTGATAAATGAGAACACAGGACATCCATACATCACTGTGGGTGATATGAATCGCTCATATAGTATTGATAACGCAAATATCAGGTATGTCCCTCTTGAAGTAGTAGATATTATTAAGCGCTATACGATTACTGATAAAGAGATATTTATTTCAGTTGCAGGAACGTTAGGAATCATTGGTAAAATTCCGACTGAACTTAATGGCGCTAATTTAACAGAGAATGCTGATAAGCTTACTAATTTAAAATGCCATCAAAATTTTCTTATCTATTTATTAGATAGTGGTTATTTAGCTGAATTGATCGAAAGTACAGCAACTACAAGTGCGCAACCAAAGTTAGCTTTATATGCAATTGAGCAAATGGAAATACAGGTACCTTGCCTAGAAGAACAAACCAAAATCGCTGATTTCCTATCAGCCATTGATCAAAAAATTGAAGTCGTTGCACAGCAAATTGAACAAGCTAAACAGTGGAAAAAAGGCTTGTTACAGCAGATGTTTGTGTGAGTGTTTTTAAGGTTTCATAAAATTCCTGCATTTATTCAAAGGTGGGAATTTTTTATTTAAGAAAGTACTGAAGGATTTCTTAAAGAAAAAACAGTGATCTGTATCATCAGTTTAGGTGTTTATTTGATGAATTTAAAAGATTGAAAAATATAATAAATCTATTAGAATCAAAAGATATACATACCAATAGTTAAAAACTGAGCAGTATTATAAATGTCGACCCAAAAAGAACTCGAACTCGAAAACCAATTTATAGCGCATTTAACAACTTTAGGGTACGAACGTGTTCAGTACAGAAACGAAACAGCTTTACTCCTAAACTTAAAAAATCAAATAGAGAAATTTAACGCACTGACTGCGCCACTTACACATGAGCAATGGGAACAGGTGTGGAATTACCTGAGCAGTGAACATACGATTTTCGGCAAAGCCAAACTTTTACGTGGTTCATACCAGCTTAAATATGATGATGGTACGACCCAAACACTGCGCTTTTTAAGTGATGATGCAGAAAAAAATATTTTTCAAGTGACCAACCAAGTGACGGTCCAATACGGGGAGAGTGGCACAGAAACCAGCCGTTTTGATGTAACGTTATTGATCAACGGTTTTCCATTAGTACAAGTTGAACTTAAACGCAGTGGCGTAGAAATCGCACAAGCGTTTCACCAAGTGCATAACTACAGCAAAAATGCCTATACATCTGGACAAGGTCTGTTTGGATACATCCAGCTCTTTGTCATTAGTAACCGTGTAAATTGCTTATATTATTCACATGGCACACCATTGTTTGATTTTACATTTCCGTGGGCCGATGAAAACAACAAAGCAATTAATGATTTGAGTAAATTTACCGAAGCATTTTTAAACGCCGCACATATTACGAAAATGATCAGTAAATACATCGTTCAGCATCAAACCAATGAATGCTTAATGGTGCTACGACCTTATCAAGTCTATGCAGTTGAAAACATGATTCAGCATGTAAAAACCTCAACCGATCATGCCTATATTTGGCATACAACGGGTTCGGGTAAAACACTCACGGCATTTAAAGCCAGTGAAATCATGCGTCAGTTGCCAGAAATAGAAAAAGTAATTTTTGTTGTGGACCGAAAAGACCTAGATAATCAAACCACTAAAGAGTTTAATGCCTTTGTTCCCGACTGCGTAGACCAAACGACCAACACCAAAACATTGGTCGAACAGCTCATCGGTAAACGGCTGAACTCACGAAAAAATGAAAGCAATTTACTTACAGATAAATTGGTCGTGACGACCATTCAAAAGCTGAATAACGCAATTACACTCCCTAAATTCAGAGAATTGATCGCCGATTTGGCAGATAAAAAAGTCGTATTTATTTTTGATGAATGCCACCGCAGTCAATTTGGTGATACTCACCAAAATATCAAACGCTTCTTTAAACAGGCGCAAATGTTCGGTTTTACAGGCACGCCTATTTTTCCTGTGAACTGTCAAAGCATTGGTGGCGTGAAATACACCACAGAATATCTATTCCCTAAACGACTGCATAAATATGTGATTGTCGATGCGATTGCAGATAAAAATGTTCTACCTTTTCAAATTGATTATGTGGGGCAATTTACCGCAAATCAGGTGAATGCAGGTGATGAAAAAATACAAGGCATCGATACTAAAGAGCTGTATGACAACCCTGAGCGCTTAGAAAAAATTGTACGTTATATTTTAAAAAATCATGACAAAAAAACGGCAAAACGCGAATTTTGTTCAATGTTTTGTGTCAGCTCAGTAGATGTCCTGCTTCAATATTATGCAATATTTGCCAAAGTCCAAGCAGAGTTGGTTGCAGAAGCGGACAAGAAGGAAGAAATTTATACCCCTTTAGTGATTGGTACGATATTTTCTTTTGGAGCGCAGGACACGACAAACGACGCCAATGACTCTGCAACAGGTACAATTTCTGAAGAAGAACTAGAACAGCCGAGTCAAGTTGATATGGGGCGTAAAGCGCAACTTGAACGGATCATTGCAGAATTCAATACGCGCCATCTGACTAGCTATAACTGTGACGAAGGATTTTACGAATATTATAAAAATCTAGGTGATCGCGTTAAGTACTTCAAAGTCCCTAAACCACCTAAAGAAGTTGGGGAGCTGAAAGGGCCACCAATTGATTTATTACTTGTGGTCAATATGTTCCTGACTGGGTTTGACTCATTGCCGCTCAATACGATTTATGTCGACAAGAACTTAAAATATCACGGTTTAATTCAGGCTTTTTCGCGTACAAACCGTATTTATAAGCCAACAAAAGCTTTTGGCAATGTCGTGTGTTTTAGAAATTTAAAGCAGGCAACAGATAAAGCTCTTTCTACTTTTGCAGACGACCAAAATTTTGAGCAAGTGATTGTGCCACCGTTGGATCAACAATTAGCAGAATTTAATAAGTGTGTTAGTGAATTAAGAAAAATAACACCTGAGTGTCAGTCAGTAGATGATCTAAAACTCGAAAGTCAGCAGTTGCAGTTTATTCAAGCTTTTCGTGATGTGATTCGTCTACATTCACAACTGAAAATGTATACAGACTTTGATGTTGATAAAGCAGTTATAGTGCCGCAAGAACTTGAAGACTATAAATCTAAATATAAAGATTTGTATGACAGAATAAATAAAGGTACAGCAGTTGAAAAAAATTCAGTGCTACGTGACGTGAATTTTGCTTTAGATTTTATTATTAGTGATTATGTAAATCAGGATTATATTTATACATTATTAAATATGATTGCTGCTGCGCCACCGTCCTCGATTCAAAGAGCGAAACAGCAGCAACAACTCCAATCTTTACTCAGTAATGACCGAAAAATGTATAAAAAAATGGATTTGATTCAGAAATTTATTGATGAACAAATGCCACGAATGCTGAATGGCCAAAGTGTTCAAGATGCATTTAAGCAGTTTTGGGATGCAGAAAAACAGCAAGCCTATGATGTCTTTTGTAAAGATGAAAATCTTGTGATTGATGAATTTAAAAAAGTGGTTCAACGATTTGATTTTACTGAACGTTTTCCGCACGCACATGAAATTCGGCCATTGCCAAAAAACAAGCCTTCAGCACTGGTGAGTAAAGTCTATTTTGAGGGATTGCATCAGAAAACCAATGCGATTTTAGAAAAATATGATTTACGGATTTAAACGTTAAGCTAAGTTATGAAAAATATTTGCTTAAAAGGAGGGTTCTTTTTTTATGGAATTTAAGAACCTTATCCTGTTTATTCAATAATTGTATGATTAAATTTCTTAGAATAAATATGATTTAAAAACAAATCACAAAGTGAGGCGAAAATTAAATTTCGCGCCAAACTTCATTCTTATCTTTCAATGAAATCATAAAGTTAAATTTGTCATCATTACTTACCAAAAGGCCTTCTGGCGTTTGCATAATCACTTTTAGAACGGTACCAGTTTCAAAAACCAAAGGACTGCAATTTTCTTTATTTAATGTAATTGGTTTGAGTAATTCAACAATTGCACTTTCCATTTTACTTCCCCAAGCATAGGTTGTTAATTGAACTTAGCATATTATTGGTGAAGAAACATGTTTTGTAAATGACGTGAGCTACATCGCAGAAAATATTTTAGAGAATTCCATAACTTAAGTTTAAATAATGGTTAAATAATTTATGGATTTTAATTTATTGATATCAAAGAAAATTTATAAAATTACAAATTTTTTAAGTGTATCTGTATGCTTAAGATGCGTTTTTTGTTCCACAAACAATGACCAAATCATCAATATGACTTGATCAATAAAGGAATTTAAGGCAATTTTCAGTTTTCATGCTTAAGCTAACAGAATGATGTGTCGTCTTGTATTTGATTGTTAAATTTCAGATTAAACAGCGTTAAATATTCAATCCGAATAACAAAATTGATGAAATAAAACTTATCATCAGCAACTCAAACTAAAAACAAAGATTTAGGGAAATGTAGGGCCAATGTTTAAATCTTTTTTTCCAAATCCAAAATGGTTTTTTGGATCATTCCTTATATGGTTCGTGATCAATATTGTCTTGTGGTATAGCGGTGGTCATAGTTGGGGGACGATGTTCGGTTTACCTGCAAATTATCATCAAGCAGAATTGCCTATTGGTATTAGCCGATTTTGGAGCCCCAAATTTTTATGGTTCTATGCTTGGTTTTTTGTAGCAACGGCGCTTTTTGCAGCCTTTTGGAAGATTAAATCAGATAATCCTTGGCAGCGATGGTCAGTGTGGGGAACCGCACTTATTCTATTTAATGTTTGGTTTAGTGTGGAATGTAATGTCGTGATCAATGCTTGGTATAACCCATTCTATGACCTGATCCAGAAAATGCTTTCAGGTGGTGGGGGCGAAGTGACGATGCTATATTCTGAGATACTGACTTTTCTCTATGTGGCCATGGTGTATGTCACACTGGCTGTATTGAACCTGTTTTTCGTCAGTCATTATGTTTTTCGTTGGCGTACTGCAATGAATGACTTTTATACTGCGCATTGGGAAAAACTGAGAACCATCGAAGGTGCCTCACAGCGTATTCAAGAAGACACGATGCGCTTTGCAAAAACCACAGAAGGACTTGGGGTTAGCTTAGTTGAATCGGTGATGACCTTAATTGCATTTCTACCTGTGCTGCTAACTTTATCAACACATGTAAAGAAATTACCTGTCGTGGGGGAAATCGCCTATGCATTGGTTTGGGCGGCAGTCCTTTGGGCGGTTTTAGGGACGGTTATTTTAATGCTGGTGGGTTATAAACTACCGGGTTTGGAGTTTAATAATCAAAAAGTCGAAGCGGCATATCGTAAAGAGTTAGTTTATGGTGAAGATCATGCAGATCGAGCAGACCCTTTCACATTAAAAGAATTATTTACTAAAGTTCGTTTTAATTATTTTAGACTGTATTTCCACTACGCTTATTTCAATCTGGTTCGTATTTGGTACATGCAACTGGATAATATTTATGGATATTTTATTTTGTTTCCAAGTATTGCTGCGGGAACAATTACGCTCGGTATATTAATGCAAATTTTAAATGTCTTTGGGCGTGTACGTGATTCCTTCCAATACCTGATTTCCTCATGGACAACCATTATCGAACTGATTTCTATTTATAAGCGTTTAAGAGCATTTGAAGAAAAAATTAATAATTGATTTTATAAGTTTAAAATAGACCTGCACTAAAATGCAGGTTTTTTTATGACTTTAATTTTAAGTTAATATATTTCAATAAAATCAATAGATTAATATTTTTAGATGAGCTGTTTTTTTACTCGATTCCATATTGTCGCTCGAATCATGGATAGGCCCAGCTTTATATTATTATTAATAATAGAGGCTTGTTCTGATGGCAGATTTGATAAGCACATAGCGATACATAAATGCTTGCGAAATAACCTAAAAGGGAACGATGATGACCGTTCACCAAGGATAAACAAATACACTTAAATAAAATGTGAAATTCATCAAATTAAAATTAATAACATATGCACACATCTCAAACGTGTACGATTTTAGTGATTAAATTTATAAAAATAATAAATAAAATCAAGATTATAAAATTGTGAAAGGCACTAAATTACGCTATTTTTTAAGGGTGAATTTTTTGAGATTTTTGCTGTGAATTTAAAGGCAATTTTATGGGTGGGGAGTATTGGATTTGCATTACATGGTTGTACAACCATGCAGAGTTTAAACCCAAATTCATTTAATCATTATGCATCACCACAAGAAGTGATTAATCAAAAAGGGCTAAATAGCTCAAATGGGAAGGCGAAAGAATACGTCTATGATTGGGGGCCACAAAAGAAAAATATGGAAGCAGAATCAGTTATACCCAAGCAAAATATGAGCAGTTACTGCCAAGCCAAAAATGGCAAATTTATTCAACTGAATAAAAGCAATTTGAACCAAGTCAAAAATGCATGGAGTCGTAAATTATTAGCGACCTATAGCAGTATAAAACAGGGCACAGGCGTATTTCAGTGTAGTCAGGCAGATGGACAACGCTGGATGGTTGCAATTGAACCCGTTTCAGAGCGTAAATCAAATGACCGTTCTGAAACCCGCTTAGTGAGTTTGTATACAGCAATCATCGGACCCGAAGAACGTCGCAAAAATTATAATAAACAAGAAGAAGCTGTTGCTAAAAAAGCCACATCAAGCAAAGCAAAACAAACGACAACAAAAAGCAATGCGAAAGATGAAACAAAAAAAGAAGTAGAGACAAAAAAAGAAACAAAAGCCAAAGAGCCTGAAAATAAACCTGTAGTGAAACCAGTTGCAGAAACATCGCAACAGATACAAATGCGCTTATATGTCAATGCACGACGTGACTTAAATGCAGGAAAAAACCAAGTCACCGCTTGTAATAATGCACAGCGCGCTTATAGCTATGGCAAATTAAATGGTGCAAATGCCAATAGAGCCTATGCTGAATCAGGTATGCTCGTTGCAAAATGCTTAACGTCAGTGCCTGCATATAGCAAAAGTTATCCAAACGCCAATGCAAGAGCAAAAGGCATCCTACAAAACTTAGCGACCAACTATAACCACGCAGGGGCAAAAAATATGTTGAATCGTATGAAATAAACTTCAACAGGATAAAAGCCATTTGGGGAAATAAGCTTTTATCCTGATCCAATGATGTACTCAGATAAAATTTTAAAAAATAATAAGGAAAAACCATGAGTTCAGTAAATGAAACTTATTTTAATGCACCATTATTTGACCGAGAATTAACAGAGATTACAGTCAATATCGAGCAAACACCCTTCTTTTTGAATGATCGTGGGCATCCAACATATTTAGCATCACTTGGGGCAGGAATTCATTTAATTACCGAGTCAGCCACCAATGCGAAAATGACGATGGGAAATCCCTACGATGTACCTTCCGAAATTTCGACTAAAATTACCAATTGGGGGGAGCAAACGGAGCTTGAATTTGAAGGGCAACACTTCGAGTTTATGCCATTGGTGGCAAGCAAAGAAACCGCGGCAGCTTTTGGTATCACCTTAGTTCAGGCAGGTGAAGCGATTCAGATTCATTCAAATCAAAAACGACTGTCAGAGATTCAATATGAATACGGCATGATGGCAGGGCATTACTTGCCTTATGAAAATGCAAAATCAAAATTAAATGGCGGTAAAACTTTAACGCCATTTGTCATTACTGATTTAGAACATCATGACTTTCCACATATTTTTAGCGCGACAGATCAGGATCATTTGCCTCTG
Organism: Acinetobacter sp. YH12129; assembly: GCF_013418685.1. Lineage (NCBI taxonomy): Bacteria > Pseudomonadati > Pseudomonadota > Gammaproteobacteria > Moraxellales > Moraxellaceae > Acinetobacter > Acinetobacter sp. YH12129. Next base: position 24,520 of record NZ_VPBP01000019.1, on the reverse strand, counting down.
GTCATCTCAGTAGGACGCTATTTTCCAAATCTAGGCAAGATTTACTTGGCAGATTTATGGGTCAATCCTGGGGATGCTTTATACATTCCTGCGAAACCCAAATATTCGAATCCCGAGTTTATTGACCTACATAACAACCGTAATGCAGCACTTGCCTGTTGGCGAGGTGACAGCAATAAATCGACATTGACTACCCATAGTTTGCTCGATACCCATGGACATTTTTACTGGTATTGGAATAGAAGACCGACGATTCATCCTCTCATCTATGCACCGACTAGCAAAATGAATAGTTGAGTTACATAGACCAAACAGCAAACACAGCACTTCATGATACAAAGGTGACTCAAGTTTTGGGAGTTTGGTCTATGGCTTACGGTTTATCTAAAAAATTACATCTACGTTTTTCACGACCAGCAGGTTTGACTTTATTGACGCTCACGATGCTTGGGACGACGCAAGTGAGTTTAGCGAGTCCGGCGGTCGATCAGCTCAGTCAATGTTTAGTAAAATCGACCACTGCCGCAGATAAAACGGCGGTTCTACAATGGACCTTTTCTGCTTTGGCAGCACATCCAGATTTAAAACAATACAGTAATGTCAGTGATGCGCAAAAAACGCAACTCGATAAAAATCTAGCTCAAGTGATGCAACGAATCTTGGTTGAACAATGTTCTACACAAACGCAGGCTGTAATTAAATCCGACGGTCTACAGGCTGTTGGCGAAAGTTTTCAAGAACTTGGTAGTATTACAGGCGATGAAATTTTAAAAAAACCTGAAATTAAACAACAGTTACAGGGCATACTGCGTTATGTAGATTTAAATAAATTGGTTACCACATTTTTAACGCCAGAGCTTTGGAACAAGTTGGGCGTGGTTCGTTAATTTTATTGTTCAGTGGATTTGAAAATGCTCCTTTTATACAAGGAGCATTTTTATGGATTCAACTTAAATGGATGATGATCCAATTTGCTTTAGTTTGGTGGCTAGAGCATTAAATGGTAATCGTTGCGCCTAATGCTTTAACAAACTGGGCCATCCATGCAGGATGAGCAGGCCATGCAGGTGCAGTAACTAAATGACCATCGGTCACTGCATCCGTGACTGCAATATCTGCATATTGACCACCAGCCAGTTTAACTTCGGCTGCACATGCTGGGTAAGCCGAACAGGTGCGGCCTTTGAGTACATCTGCTGCTGCAAGGATCTGTGCGCCATGACACACGGCTGCAATTGGTTTTTTCACACTGTCAAATTCACGTACGATTTCGATTACACGATTATTCATGCGCAGGTATTCCGGTGCACGACCACCTGGGATCACCAGACCAACATAGTCTTCGGTATTTACCGTACTAAAGTCATAGTTAATGGCAAAGTTATGGCCGCGTTTTTCGCTATAGGTCTGGTCACCTTCAAAGTCGTGTATAGCAGTTGCCACTGTGTCACCAGCTTTCTTGTCTGGACAGACTGCATGTACGGTATAGCCCAGACCAGTTAAAAACTGGAATGGCACCATGGTTTCATAGTCTTCGGCATAGTCGCCAACCAGCATCAGAATTTGTTTAGACATGTTGTTACCCTCTAATTCTCTATGATTTATATGAGAAATTTGTTTTTATTCACCATAGCACAGGCAGATTGTGGATTTAAGACGCTTATTGTTCACTTTAGTCGTAGCTAGATAGGTCCAAGATCAGGCAACAAGAAACAGGTTAAAAATCAGGTTGATTTTGCAATGTAATAACAGATGAACTGTCATGCTTTGTGGTACAAAGAACAGACTGTTAATGGAGTTTGCTTATGTCACGCTGTGTTTCCCCTGTACGCCACAGATTTTCTAAAATTGTTCGTTCTACGCTGATGGTAACTGCCTTGTTGGGAACAGTGCAAATGGCAAATGCAGGACCAACGGTCGATCAGTTGAGTGACTGTTTGGAGAAGTCCACCACAATTGCCGATAAAACTGCTGTAATGCAATGGACCTTTGTGGCTTTGGCTGCACATCCAGACCTGAAAGCATTTAGTAATGTGTCTGCTCAGCAGAAGGAAAGTCTGGATAAGAATCTGGCATCGGTATTACAGCGCATCTTGGTTGAGCAATGTTCGGCACAAACTAAGGCAGTGATTCAGGCAGAAGGTTTGGAAGCGGTGGGTAATAGCTTTCAGGCTTTAGGTCGTAGTACAGGTGAGGAAATTTTAAAAAATCCGGAAGTGAATAATCAGCTGAAAGGTGTGCTGCGTTATGTGGATTTGAATAAGCTAATCACCACGTTTTTGACACCGGATATCTGGAATAAGTTGGGTTCGATCAGAGGGAAATAAGGTATCTGTCGGGCTTATCTGAAGATGGCAGCGATGATTTTAATCAGCCAATAAATGGGATAGAAAATAACTTCTATTCCATTAGCAAATCCTAGTCCTCGCTGTTTTCTGCGAGGTTCTGGTTGCATTTCAGAGAGCCACTTACGGCATTTTGGAATCAATAGCAAAATGATGATGATCAGCGCAAATATGCCAATGGCGATCTGAATGATAAAGAGTAAAAGTTCAGGCGTCATTTTTGTTTTTCTTTGATGTTTTTGATTTTATAGCATAAATAATAATCCTTTTTCAACGATCACTTGCACTTTGTTTTTAGAGGTACTTCTCCCCTATGAAGCAATGCTTTAAAACTTGCTCAGGGGAGGGAACCTCGCATATTAAATTGATCAGATGGCAAAGTCTCCCTTTTTTAAAGGGAGACTTTTACGGTTTAAATGATCTTATTTCCAGTTACTTGGGAAGCTAAATATGATGTGTGCTGAATTAGCAGGAGACTTTCACTTGGGAGATTCTAGGCAGCTAACCGATAAAAGTCTTCTGCCATTTGATTTGGTGTCTTAAAATCCAAGCCTTTTTGAATTCTTCGCTGATTATAAAATAACTCTATATATTTTGTAATATCCGCTTTGGCTTCTTCCCTTGTTTTGTAGTTGCGATGATGGACTAGTTCATTTTTGAGTATGCCCCAGAAACTCTCTATCGGTGCATTATCAAAGCAGTCGCCTTTTTTGCTCATTGAACCCTGAAAATCAAATTTCTCAAGTAAGTTTCGATATTCATTACTGCAATATTGGCTGCCTCTATCTGAATGTACAATGAGATCTTTAGCAGGTTTCTGATTGCGAATAGCCATATTCAATGCATCACAAACAAGCTTGGCTGTCATGCGCTCATTTAAGCTATAGCCAACAACCTGTTTCGTGTAAAGATCTTTGACAGCTGCCAAGTACAACCAGCCCTCAGCCGTCCAAATGTAGGTAATGTCACTCGACCACGCAAGATTAGGCTTCGTCATTGAAAACTGTTGCTTGAGTAAATTGTCATAAATAGAACGGTTGTGATCACTGTTCGTGGTTCTTTTGAAACGCTTATGGCGCTTACAATACAACTGATTTGATTTTTTTATTTGGCGCACAGCATACGTACTTATTTTGATACCTTGCGCTTGTAAATGCTTGGTTAATCGAACATAGCCATAGCTTTGTTTGGTTTCTTCATGGGCTATTTTGACCAAAATTGTCTGCTGATTTCGCTGAATTGATCTTTTACTCATGCCTCGCTTTAGCCAATCATAAAAGCGAGAAACGGATACACGAAGTAATCGAGCCATTAAAATAATCGGAAATAAGTGGCTTTGCGATTTCATATAGGCGTACCTCACTGACTTTCTTTGGCAAAGTACGCTGCTGCCTTTTTTAAAAATTCACGTTCCATTTCAGCTGTTTTGAGCTGTTGTTTAAGCTTCTTATTTTCTTCGAGTAAGGCGTTTAGATCGGGCGAATACTGTTTTGTGCCTGCTAAAGTTCCAGCCTTTGCTTTGTTATTCCAGTTCGAAAGGGTTTGCATTGAAATGCCAAGTTGTCTAGCGGATTCCGATACATTACCTTGGTTCTCTTCAATGGCTTTTATGGCTTCAGCTTTAAATTCTGCGGTGTAAGTCTTCTGTTTCTTGCTCATGGTAAACTCCTAATGAGTATGTATAGTTTACCAAGTTAAACCCTCCTGTTTTTTAAGCACACATCAATAAATCTAAGCCAAAAGTTATTGGAAGTAGTAGATAAACAGATATGACAGGCTTTGTTGCACAAACCTATCTGTAAAGGCTTTTTCAGCGATATAATTTTCAAATGAAGAAGCCTACACACAAAATCTACCGCACAACCAATTGGCCCGCATATAACCGAGCACTCATGAGTCGCGGAAATATTGCCCTTTGGTTTGATCCTGCTACGCAATGGTATGCGCCATCAAAAGGCAAACAAGGGCGAAATCAAACCTACTCCGACGCAGCTATCCAATGCTGCTTAATGATTAAATCCTTATTCCGTCTATCTTTACGTATGGTCACTGGCTTTGTGCAAAGTCTGATTAAACTTTGCGGATTAAATTGGATAGCTCCAGATTACACCACGCTTTGTAGAAGACAAAAGCATATTGATATTGTAATCAGCTACCAAAAAAGTAGCGATGGGCTGCATCTACTCATGGACTCTACAGGCATGAAGTTTCATATCGTCGCCAATGGCGTAAACTTCATATTGGTATAGATGCTAAAACCCTACAAATACGAGCAGTTCAGCTTACAACCAATAATGTCAGTGATTCACAGGTGCTTGGTGATTTACTTAATCAGATTCCACAAGATGAGCAGATTAACTCTGTTTATACCGATGGAGCTTATGACACCAAGCAATGCCGTCAGGTCATTGCAGATCGGCAAGCGCATGCGGTGATTCCACCTAGAAAAAATGCGAAACCATGGAAAGATACAAAGAGTAGCTCGCTAGAGCGAAATGAATTACTTCGAACAATTAAACGTTTAGGCAGGACACTATGGAAAAAATGGTCAGGCTATCATCGGCGAAGTTTGGTTGAAACTAAGATGCATTGCATCAAATTATTAGGAGATAAACTCAGTGCAAGGAGTTTTGATAGCCAAGTGAATGAGATCCATGCACGTGTAGCAGTCCTTAACAGATTTACGGAATTAGGTCGACCACTTACCCAAGTTACGCCTTAAATTTAGCTCAATTAGGTGCGCTTTGCATTTCAAATCTTTGTGCAACAAAGCCGTGTGATTTAGAAAACCATATAAATTTAATACTTCAATTTGTTGAATAGATTTCATAAGTGCCTACTTGTAATAAAAAACCCCGCAATTTGCGAGGTTTTTATAACACAGATTTAATTAACTATGCTGTAAATCAACCAATCAATTTCTTCATTAATTCATTCACTTGAGTAGGGTTGGCTTTACCCTTAGACGCTTTCATCACTTGACCAACTAAACCGTTGAAGGCTTTGTCTTTACCAGACTTATATTCTTCAACCATTTTTTCGTTGGCAGCAAGCACTTCCTTAATAATTGCTTCAATCGCACCTGTATCAGTTTCCTGTTTCAAGCCTTTTTCAGCAATAATTTCGTCTGCAGTTTTTCCTTCTTCCCACATAAAGCCAAACACTTGTTTCGCGATCTTACCGCTAATGGTGTTATCAACAATACGCGCGATCATGCCACCCAGTTTTTCCGCAGAAACAGGGGAATCCGCAAGGTCTAGGCCAGCTTTGTTTAAAGCACCTGAGAATTCACCCATCACCCAGTTCGCAGCAACTTTACCTTGTGCAGCACCGCCCGCAGCTTTTACCACGTCTTCATAAAACTCTGACATTTCACGAGTCAGTGTTAAAACGTGAGCATCGTATTCAGTTACACCAAAGTCAGCCACAAAACGAGCACGACGTGCAGCAGGAAGCTCAGGAAGGGCAGCACGTGCCGCTTCAATTTGCGCATCTGCAATGATCACAGGCAACAAGTCAGGGTCAGGGAAGTAGCGGTAATCGTTCGCTTCTTCTTTTGAACGCATTGAACGCGTTTCCATCTTCACAGGGTCGAACAAACGTGTTTCTTGGTCGATGGTACCATCCCATTCCAAGATTTCCATTTGACGTTCAATTTCAACGTTAATCGCTTGTTCAATGAAACGGAAAGAGTTCAAGTTTTTCAACTCGCAGCGCGTACCAAATGGTTGACCCGGACGACGTAGTGACACGTTACAGTCCGCACGGAACGAACCTTCTGCCATGTTACCGTCAGAAATGCCTAACCAACGCACTAAAGTGTGGATCGCTTTAATGTAGGCAACCGCTTCTTCAACCGAACGCATATCAGGTTCAGATACGATTTCAAGTAACGGTGTACCTGCCCGGTTGAGGTCGATACCCGATTGGCCTTCAAATTGGTCATGGATCGATTTACCAGCATCTTCCTCAAGGTGCGCACGTGTTACGCCAATGCGTTTTACTGTGCCATCTTCAAGTTGGATGTCGATATGACCCAAGCCCACAATCGGGTTATCCATTTGGCTGATTTGGTAGCCTTTTGGAGAGTCAGGGTAGAAATAGTTTTTACGTGCAAATACAGAAGCTTGGTCGATGTAAGCATCAATACCCAAACCAAAGCGAATTGCAAGATCAACCACTTCTTTGTTCAATACTGGCAATACGCCCGGCATTGCCAAATCTACAAGGCTCGCTTGTGTATTTGGGTCTTGACCAAACGTAGTTGATGAACCTGAGAAAATTTTGGTATTGGTTGCAAGCTGAGTGTGAATCTCGATACCAATCACCACTTCCCAACCATCAATCAGGTTAGATTTTGGTTTCGCAGCGTTTTTAGACATTATGCATTCTCCTCAGCAATTGCAGCGCGTTGTGTATGCCAATCGGTTGCTTGTTGGTACTGATGCACAACAGACAACAATTGAGATTCTGACCAGTAGTTACCAATCAGCTGTAAGCCAACAGGCAAGTTGTCTTTGTCAAAACCAACAGGCGCGTTAATCGCAGGTAAGCCTGCCAAGTTCACTGCAATAGTGTAGATGTCGCCTAAGTACATTTCTACAGGAGATAAGTTTGCACCAATCTTATATGCAGTCGTTGGTGCAGCAGGAGCCGCAATCACGTCTACAGATTCAAATGCTTTTAAGAAGTCTTGTTGAATTAAACGACGTACTTTTTGCGCTTTCACATAATAAGCATCGTAGTAACCGGCAGAAAGCGCGTAAGTACCAATCAAAATACGTTGCTGAACTTCTTTACCAAAACCTTCAGAACGTGAACGTTTGTACAAGTCCATCAAATCCACAGGGTTTTCTGCACGGTAGCCATAACGTACGCCGTCGAAACGAGATAAGTTAGACGATGCTTCAGCAGGGGCAATCAAGTAGTAAGTCGGCACGTAGCTTTCAGTCATGTTTAGGTCAATCTCAACCAAGATTGCGCCCATTTCTTCAAGCTTTTTCAGTGACTCTTCAACGCGTGCTTTGACGTCTGCATCTAAACCAGCAACGTTAAAGTACTGTTTAGGAATACCAATGCGTAAGCCTTTAACCGCTGTACCGTTCAGGTTCGCTACATAGTTATCGACGTCTTTTTCAACCGAAGTTGAATCTTTCGCATCATGACCTGCCATCACGTTCATGAGGTAAGCACAGTCTTCAGCCGAACGCGCCATTGGGCCGCCTTGGTCTAAAGATGATGCATACGCAATCATACCGAAACGTGAAACACGACCATACGTAGGTTTAAGACCAGTCAAACCACAGAAAGATGCAGGTTGACGGATTGAACCGCCTGTATCTGTACCTGTTGCGAAAGGCGCAAGGTCAGCCGCTACTGCTGCCGCAGAACCGCCTGAAGAACCGCCCGGAACATGGCTTAAGTTCCAAGGGTTTGCTGTTGCGCCATAAAATGAATTTTCAGAGGTTGAACCCATGGCGAATTCGTCCATGTTCACTTTACCTAAAGTGACAAGGCCCGCAGCTTTACCTTTCGCTACAACGGTCGCGTCGTAAGGAGAGATAAAATTGTCCAGCATTTTAGAACCAGCAGTGGTTTTAATGCCTTGGGTACAGAAAATATCTTTGTGCGCAATTGGTACACCGGTCAACGCAGTTGCATTGCCTGATTTAATTGCAGCATCAGCCGCATCTGCTTGCGCAAGTGCTTGTTCAGCAGTCACGGTCACGTATGACTTGACTTGAGCATCGATTTTTTCAATGCGTTTTAAATAGTGTTCAGTCAATTCGCGTGAAGAAAATTTAGCGCCAGCCAAACCTTCAGACAATTCACGAATTGATAAGCGATGTAAATCTGTCATGAGAAATATTTCTTTACGTTTAATTTGAAAAAATGTTGATCTGAATAAAAATTATTCAATCACACGCGGAACAAGGTACAAGCCATCCTGTACGGCAGGAGCAACTGCTTGATATGCTTCGCGATGATTGGTCTCAGATACCACGTCTTCACGTAAGGGCTGTGGATTGTCGAATGGACTTTTTAGTGGTTCAACACCGTCAGTATCGATGCCTTTCAGGGTTTCCATCATGCCTAAAATTTTATTTAAACTTTGAGCATAGTCGGCAGATTGCGCTTCATCTAGCGACAATCGAGCCAGATGGGCAATCGCTGAAACTGTTTGTGCATTTAGATCTGCAGAATGCTGTGCATCCGATGTAGACATAACATTACCTAATCAGTATTAAAAAAATTCAAAATATCGTGGCTTATAATAAGCGATTGACTTGTTCAAATCATCACATTTAGTTAAAGTTGCCACCTTGCGTCCATATAAAAGTTTAACTGAGAACGTCCCCGTGATTCTAAAACGACTAATTGGCTTGTTTTCGCCGGATCTTGCCATTGATTTAGGCACTGCAAATACACTTATTTATGCGCCAGGACGAGGCATCATTTTAAATGAGCCGACGGTGGTGGCAATTCGCCACAGTGGTTCACAAAAAATCGTTGCCGCAGTAGGTCTTGACGCGAAACAAATGCTAGGTCGTACACCTGCAAATATTTCTGCAATTCGCCCAATGAAAGATGGTGTGATTGCTGACTTTGAAGTCACTGAAACGATGTTGAATCAATTCATTGGCAAAGTGCACGAAAAACGTTTGTTCCCACCTGCACCGCGTGTCGTGGTGTGTGTGCCATGTAAATCGACGTTGGTGGAACGCCGTGCAATCCGTGAAGCTGTATACAATGCAGGTGCACGTGAAGTTCGCTTAATTGAAGAGCCAATGGCTGCTGCAATTGGTGCAGGTATGCCTGTTGAGCAAGCCTGTGGTTCGATGGTTGTCGATGTTGGTGGTGGTACAACTGAAATCGCGATCATTTCACTTCAAGGTTGTGTCTATGCAGACTCACTACGTATCGGTGGTGATGTATTTGATGAACAAATCATTAACTACGTGCGTAAAGCACATGGTTGTGTGATTGGTGAAACCACTGCAGAAAACATCAAAAAAGAAGTTGGTATGGCGCTTCCAGAAGAAGGTGCAAAACCTTTGGAAATCGAAGTCCGTGGTCGTAACTTGGCTGAAGGTGTACCTCGTGCGATTACTGTCACTTCTGATGAAGTGACTCAAGCGATTTCTGATCCACTGCAAAACATTGTGGCTGCGGTTAAATCTGCACTAGAGCAAACGCCACCTGAGTTGTCTTCAGACATCGCAGAACGCGGTATTGTGTTGACTGGTGGCGGTGCATTACTTCGCAATCTTGATAAGCTTCTTGCAAAAGAAACAGGTCTTCCTGTCGTGGTTGCAGAAGATCCACTATCATGTGTTACACGTGGTGGTGGTAAGGTTCTCGAATTCTTCGATAACCCAAATCATGACATGTTATTTGTAGGCTAAGAAAAGGACTCGGCGGGTGCAAACGCAACTGTTTTCAAGACAACCGCCATCTTTTCGCTCATTTATCATTGCGGTGATTACATGCTTGGTGGTGCTTTTCTTTGATTGGCGCATGCCGCATGTAATTCAACCGGCCAGAGACGTCTTGTATGCGGCATATAATCCAATTTATGCACTTGCAAGCTATCCAGTGTTATCGCGAGAATGGCTGAATCAACAAACCAAGTCTGAAGCTCAATTACGTCGTGAAAATACCGCGATGCAAGCAGAGTTAATTCAGGCTCAAGTCCGTTTACAGAAACTTTCTGAACTTTCTGCTGAAAATACTCGACTGCGTGGACTACTCGATACACCACTCATCATTGATGGTCGTATGGAGATTGCCGAAGTCATTGGTACCGATGCTGATCCCTTACGTCATATTATTGTGATTAACCGTGGAGCCAGCAGTCAGCTTAAAGTGGGACAAACTGTACTCGATGACAAGGGCATTATGGGGCAAATTATCAATGTTTACCCGCATAGTAGCCGTGTCATGTTGCTCTCAGACAAAGAGCACTCTTTATCCGTGCGTATGGAGCATACCGGTATGCGCGCAATCGTTACGGGTACAGGTGACTTAGGTCGACTTAAGATGGAATACGTGCCAACCAGTGCGAATATCAAAGTCGGTGAAAAAGTCTATAGCTCAGGTCTAGGGGCACATTTCCCAGCGGGTTATTTGGTGGGTACAGTCTCGAAAGTCAGTCGTCACAATAGCGGTGAATTTGCCCAAATTGATATCAATCCTGCTGCCCAATTGGCAGGTGGTCATCATGTGGTTGTGCTATTTTCCGATTCTTTAGCGATGGAGCAACCGCATGTCACTCGCTAAGCTTAGTCGTCATACAGAGCGCGACCCATTATTTCCGATTATCTTTTCCATCATTTTGGCATCCGTGCTGATGGTGTATCCGCTTTCTTATGACTTATCGGGTTGGCGTCCATTATTCATGATGATGATCATGCTATTTTGGGTACTCTGTCAGCCGACATGGTGCGGTGTTTGGTTTGCATTTGCCACAGGTCTCTTTACGGACTTGTTGACTGATGCACCTTTTGGCATGAACGCACTGAGTTTTGTGGTCATTGCATTTGTGACGCGCTTTTTAACGCGTGAACGTCGTATCCTTACATTTGGTAATTTGTGGATTATTGCTGCAATGGCAATTTTCGCGCATTTACTGTTTGTGTGGATTGTTCAAGTGATGGGTGGGGCACAGTTTTCATTTGCTCGCCATTGGCAGCCAATTGTTACTAGCTTACTCATTTGGCCAATCATGTATTACTTCCTGAGAAAATGGCGCATATAATTTTAGCTTCGAGTTCTCCTCGACGACGCGAACTTTTGCAACAATTAGGTCTGGAATTTGACATTTTCAGTCCAGATATTGATGAGTCCGTGTTGGAAGGAGAACCTGTAGCGGATTATGTAGAGCGTTTAGCACGTGCCAAAGCTTGCGCAGTACAACAACAATTCCCTGATGCTATCGTTATTGCCGCGGATACTAGTTTAGGCGTAGATGAGCACATTTTAGGAAAACCAGCGTCGAAAGCACATGCTTTTTCTATGTGGGAAATGATCTCTGGACGAAAACATGATGTGTTTTCAGGTGTTTGTGTCAGTACAAAAGATCAAATATACAGTATAGTAGTGCGTACACAGGTTGAATTTCAAACGCTGAGTCTAGCTGACATGGAAAGCTATTGGGCAACAGGTGAACCAATCGGCAAGGCGGGAGCCTATGCTATTCAAGGAATTGCTGCGCGCTATATTCCTTGTATTGAAGGGAGCTACAGCAATGTTGTTGGGCTGCCTTTGCATGAAACCGTACAGTTATTACAGATAGTTAAGGCATTAAATTAACTGCTGCAACACAAGAATTTTTATAATGTTTTGAGTTTTGATATGTCTGACGAGTTGTTGATTAACGTCACACCGATGGAATGTCGGGTGGCGTTGATTCAAAACGGTACGGTCAATGAATTATTTGTTGAGCGCACCGTGAAGCGTGGGTTAGTGGGCAATATTTATAAAGGGAAAGTTGTTCGCGTGCTTCCGGGTATGCAGGCTGCTTTTATTGATATTGGATTGTCGAGAACGGCTTTTTTACATATCAATGATATGGTCTGGCAGCGCAATCAACCAACCCCGAATGTTTTTGAGCTGTTACAACCAGGGCAAGTACTCACCGTACAAGTCATGAAAGATATGTTGGGTACCAAAGGTGCACGACTATCAACTGATCTTTCTATTCCTTCTCGTTACCTTGTTTTAATGCCATATGGCAGTCATACCGGTGTTTCTCAGCGCATTGAGTCTGAAGAAGAACGAGATCGCTTGCGTAGCATGATTGAACGCATTCAAAAGGAACACAATTTACCGGGTTCAGTCATCGTTCGTACTGCTGCCGAAGGTATTCCTGAATGTGAAATTGCGCAGGACATGGCCTATTTAGCTAAACTGTGGGAATACATACAACGTAAACAACGCAGTATTGTTGTGCCATCTTTGATTTTTGAAGAGCTACCTTTACCTCAACGCGTCATCCGTGATTTGGCCAATGAAGATACGTCTAAAATTCAGGTCGACTCACGCGAAGTGCATGGCAAATTGCAAGAGTTTGTCCAAGAATTTGTACCGAGTATGCAAAATCGCTTACTGCATTATCCGGGTGAGCGTCCAATTTTTGACTTGTACAATGTCGAAGAGGATATTCAGAAAGCCTTACAGACACGTGTAGCACTTAAGTCTGGCGGCTATCTGATGATCGATCAAACTGAAGCGATGACCACGATTGATGTCAATACTGGCTCCTACGTTGGTGGTCGTTCGCTTGAAGACACTGTGTTTAAAACCAATATGGAAGCCACACAGGTCATTGCACGTCAGCTCCGACTACGTAACTTGGGCGGGATTATCATTATTGACTTCATTGATATGCAAGAAGCACATCATCGTGAAGAAGTGATGAGCCAGTTTGAGAAAATGCTTGAGCGCGATCATGCTAAAACCAAGATCACTCAAGTGTCTGAGCTGGGTTTGGTGGAAATGACTCGGAAACGCACCCGTGAATCTTTAGAGCATCTCCTTTGTGATTCTTGCCCGACCTGTCAGGGGCGTGGTTATGTGAAAACGGCTGAAACAGTTTGCTATGAAATTTTCCGTGAAATCTTGAGATATGCACGTGCTTATGAGTCACAAAGTGGCTTTACCGTGGTGGCACATCCGTCGGTGATTGACCGATTGTTAACTGCTGAAGCACCTGCGGTAGCTGATTTAGAGCACTTTATTAGCCGTGTGATCAAGTTCCAAGTGGAAAATTTATATACGCAAGAGCAATACGATATCATTCTGAGCTGAAATTGTAACAGAATATCGTTAAACACTTGTTACAACTGAGATTTTACTTTTGAACTGTTATTTTGAATACTAGACACATCAAATAGCCAAAGCCATTTTCCTGCATTGGACTTGAAAATGGTTTAGCAAAAAGAGGTGTACTATGGGTGTTAGTAAAACAGTAATGAAAAGTGGTCTTAAAACTGTTGTTGAAGCAAAAGCGATCCATTCAGGTTATATCGTGGATGAGCGTGGTAATGAGGTTCAAATTACAGCGTCTATGATTCGTTCTGCTTGTCATCAGTTACTTAAACAGTGCCGAGCTATCAAAGCTTAAATATTGAAATATAAATAATGTAATCCAGAGGGTTAAAGTGCTAACGCGCAATTCTAAAATATTTAATGCGCTAAAATTTTATAAATAATGGAAAATAAACTTAATTATCAGTGCGTATCTACAAGTCATAATTAAACAATAACAACGGATTTGTTCACCTAAATTTTAGCTTATACACGTAAATTGCTCCAAAAAATCACTCAAAGTTCAAATGATAAAAACCCGTCTAGATTGTTTAATTTAGACGGGTTTTTAATTTTTTTGATGGTTCAATCTGCTGATGAATTGATACAAAATCTAGAAACAGGCGGTTAGCTAACCGCCTGTAACTTTGGGGAATCTTGGTTCACAATAGTTTCAAATCGTTGAATTTCTTCTTCCAAATGCGTGAGTAAATTTTGCATTTTTGGCAGCGCATTACGACATGCCGTTAAACCCACTTCAAGCTTATCTAAATAGCTGGTCATGGTGATATTAAGCGCTTGACCATCCAAAACAATGGACGCAGGGTAGAGCGCTTCTAAACGTGCACCATTCCAATATAACGGCTCTTGTGGGCCGGGAACATTCGAAATGACCAAGTTAAAGGCCTGACGTTTTGGCATAAAGCCTGAAGCAATATTCAAACCTGCTGCACTGTAGACAAAAGCACTGTAGTTTAAAATTTGATTCGAGTTCATACGCTTAAAGCGCTCTTTGGCATTGAGCACGCTACGACGCACAATCTTCAACCGTTCTAGTGGATCTTCTTTATGGGTTCCAAGATTGGCCAAAATCATGGTAATACGGTTAGACATATCTGAATCATCGGTACGCACAGATGCAGGCACCATAGCGATCAATGGCTTTTTAGGTAATGCATTTTGTGTAATTAAATACTCACGTAATGCGCCTGAACAAATTGCGAGCACAATATCGTTAATTGTTACGCCGAGAGACTTGGCAATATGTGACAAACGTGAAAATTCAAAAGATTGAGCAGCAAAACGACGTGAAGAACTAACCCGTTGGTTTAATATTGAACTTGGTGCTTGGAAGCTAGACACATAATCTGGGTTACGCCCCATATCTTTCATCACGGTTTGTGACAGTTCGTACAAAACTCGTGGAGTAGAGTCAAGTTGTCCCTTAATGGTCGATAACAGACCTTTCATGCGACTGGCTTTAGGCTGCTTCAGGCGTTTTGCACGAGGGCCTTCTACACACCATGGTGGCACAATACTTTTAGCATCTGGGTCATGCGAAAGCGATTTTTCAACTAAACGCATACCTGCAATGCCATCGACCATCGCGTGGTGGATTTTGAAGTACATGGCAAAACGATTGCCTTCAATGCCTTCAATAATATGGCAGGTCCAAAGCGGTTTTGCACGGTCAATCAGCGCACTGTGTTCCTGTGAAATATAAGTCAAAAGTTCACGGATACGACCGGGATGCGGCAGTGCGATATGGCGGAAGTGATGATCTAAATCAAACTCTTCGTCTTCATCCCAAAAGAAGCCGTTGAGTTTATTGTTAAAAGGAGGAATAGGAATGGATTTTGAATTACGAATATCTGCGACTAAATCTTGAATAAAAGTATCTGGTGCATTGTCAGGGATCTGAAATAAAAATAGACCACCTACGTGCATCGGTTGTTGCCGTTTCTCTAAATTTAAGAATATGAAATCAATAGGATGTAATGGACGCATAGCGTTGATTGCCTCACTGCAATTTCTACAGCTGCTCATGTATGAGTAGCATTGTTAGAATTATTAAATTGTCATTTGCAGTATAGCGTTTTTACGTTGAAATGATATGGAATTATGTGTATCGATGCGTTGAAAAAAACCACTGCTATGCAGTGGTTTTGTGATCTTTATTTTTTCATGTTGCCTGCGTGTAAGCCGCATTCTTTATGGGTTGCATCTTCCCACCACCAGCGACCTTCTCGTTCGTGTTGATTCGGTAAAACAGGTCGAGTACATGGTTCACAGCCAATCGAGATAAAGCCACGTTCGTGTAGTGGATTATATGGAATTTCCATGAGACGGATATAGTTCCAGACATCAGCGCTAGACCAGTTTGCCAAAGGATTATATTTAATCAATTGCTTGCCCGGACCTGAAAAACCGGGGTCTGCTTGTACCACAGGAATTTCATTACGTGTGCCTGGGCTTTGGTCTTTACGTTGACCTGTGATCCAGCCATCTAAAGTGGCTAGTTTTTTACGCAAAGGTTGTACTTTACGGATACCACAGCATTCTTTATGTTCATCTTGATAGAAGCTAAAAAAGCCCTTTTCTGTTACCAGTTTTTGTACGGCATCACTTTCTGGGAAACAGATTTCAATATCAATTTTATAATGTTTACGGACAGTATCTAAAAATTGGTAAGTTTCAGGGTGTAAGCGACCGGTATCTAAACTAAATACACGAAAAGGAATCCCTAAGTTCGATGCAAGATCAATCAGTACAACATCTTCTGCACCAGAAAAGGAAATCGCAACTTCACCTTGCTGGCTTAGCGCAAGTTTCATAATCTCAGAAGGTGATTTATCTGCATATTCAGATGCAAGTGCATCGACAAGGTCAATAGTAGGGATGGTAGTCATGAATGTCCTGGCTATAGGCTTGGAACGTTAAAACCTATATTAATTTATTTCAGAACTATTTTAATGGAAATGCTAAAACACACTTATCACTAAAAAATAGATACTTATGAAAAAAATAGATTTAAAAAAGAACAATGCATTTTTTTATTCTTCCGCTATGATAATGAAAAATTTTTTTCACATAACAGAGGGTAGAGTGCATGGAAGTCGTTTGTTTAGATCTAGAAGGGGTTTTAGTACCTGAAATTTGGATTAATTTTGCGAAAAAAACAGGCATTAAAGAACTTGAAGCAACGACTCGTGACATTCCAGATTACGATGTGTTGATGACTCAGCGTTTAAATATCCTAAAACAACACGGTTTGGGTTTAAACGATATTCAAGACGTAATCGCAGATATGGGGCCATTTGAAGGTGCAAAAGAGTTTGTAGAGTGGGTGCGTACTCATTTTCAATTGATTATTCTTTCAGATACTTTCTATGAGTTTGCACATCCATTAATGCAGCAACTTGGTTGGCCAACGATTTTCTGCCACAAATTAGAAACTGATGAAAATGGTATGATCTCAGCTTATAAGCTTCGTCAACCTGATCAAAAGCGTAAAGCCGTTCAAGCATTGCATGGGTTAAACTTCCGGGTGATTGCAGCAGGTGATTCTTATAACGATACGACGATGCTTGGTGAAGCAGATGCGGGTTTCTTATTTGATGCGCCTGACAATGTGATTGCAGAATTTCCACAATTCCCACCAATTCATGGCTATGCTGCATTAAAAGAAGCGATTCGTAATGCTTCAGTTCGTGATATTCCAGCTTAATTCTGTATAGCTGGTTATAGAAAAGGGCGCTTATGCGCCCTTTCTTGTTTAATGCAAAGCTGTTCTAACAACTTAGAAGCGATAGCCTATTTTCAAACCATAGCCAAGCGCATGGTTATCTTCAAATTCACCTACTGGATTACCACCAGTTTGAGCAGTAGCATCACCTAACCAGAAGTATTTAACACCTGCTTGGATGAAATAGTTTTCAGCAGGACTATATTGACCACCTAGACCAACATTCCAATTCCCTTCAACAGGGCCTAAAGTCGTAATAGGGTTGCCAGCACCCGAATCGTAACCTACAGATGCAGAACCAGACCATTTGCTGTTAAATTTATGGCCTACACCAACATTAGCTGACCATTGGTCGTCTGAGTAATCAATAAGATTTTGACGGACATGAGGTGCTGGAATTGAACTTACGTTACCAAGTAAAGTTGGTTTAACCGCAAACTGGCTCCAATGTACCCAACGAACATTGGCAAATGCTAGCGTATCTTTAGCAATACCTGTTTGGAAATCTAAGTTAACTGATTGAGGTGTTGTTGCATCAACAGATGATGTCAGCGCACTTAAAGATGGATACGGTAGAAGCGTAGTTTCATTGGATTTTGTATTATGTTCAATTTCAGAGCGGTAGGTAATAGCCGCTTTTAATGCAATTTCAGGAATCGAATAAGCAACACCTGCTAACCAGCCATAAGCTTCTTCACGTTCCATTTCGATGTTATAAGTACCAAGTTTGGCATTACCACCATAAGCAGCACCACGTAGTTTGATATTGGCTTCTACAGTTTGCCAAACTGGACCTGCATAAAAGTTCCAATTTTCGTTTGGTTGGTAACCAATTAGGGCAGTTAAGCTTTCAGTTTTAACATCTACAGATGTACCTTGAGCACCATTACCAAATACTTGCGATGCAGCATCATATTCAGCTTCTGCACCGTATGGTTGGTCGTAAATTAAACCTAGTGAAATTTTGTCAGTCGCTTGTACTTTGACAGCAGCGGAAGGGAAGTAATATGACTTCGCCATGTCATCGACATTAAGTTCATTTGACTTTACTTCTGCATCTAGAACAGTGATACCTGCTTCTGCATAGTTACCAGGTTGTAAGAATGCTGAAATAGACTGACCTGAACGATCTAGACCCGCTGCAAATAATGATGCTGTTGGTAAAGCGGTAAGTAAAATTGCGTAGCTAAGGTGATTTAAGCGCATACTTTTCCCTGTTTGTAACTTTTGATGTTATTTCAATGTGTGGAAAGTAACATAAATAGAAAAACAGTAAATAAGAGTTGCTACTCTAAAATTGAACTAGGGAAGTTAAAAAATGAGCATGACTAGAGTATTTATTCTAGTGATTGATAATTATCTTTATGATTTTTAAATGAAAAATTAGAGTAAAAAGCTTAGTTTTTGATAAATGTTTTAGTAAATTTAAATGTTTATTGTTTGATCAAACAAGATAGGGAAAGAATAAAAAGTTAGGGCCATAGCGAACTATGGCCCGAATCATATTTAAATTAGAAGCGGTAACCGATTTTTAAACCGTATGCCCAAGCATCGTTATCTTCAAATGATGCTACTGATTCATTTGTACCAAACATTGATGCAGGTTGTGCTTCAGCATCACCTAACATGAAGTATTTAACACCACCTGCGATAAAGTAGTTAGGCGCTGGGCTGAATTGTAAACCTAAGCCTACGTTCCAGTAGCCTTCAGTAGGACCAAGTGTTGATACAGGGTTACCTGCGCCTGAATCCCAGCCTACAGAGACGTTACCAGCCCATTGTTCACTAAATTTACGACCTACACCGACTGTAGCATTGATTTGATCATCAGTATAAGCAACAAGATCAAACCCACCCACTGGGCCACGACCAATGGCACCTAGTGTTTCAGATGCTGCACCAAAAGCAGTTGGACGAATTGCGAAATTTGACCAATCTACCCAACGGACATTCGCAAATGCGACAGTGTCGGCCATGATACCAGTTTGAAAATCTAGGTTAACAGACTGAGGTGTAGTGATCTTGGTGTCAGCACGTGTTGAAAAAGCACCGCCAAGTAGAGCACTGTTTCCAGTTTCTGTGGTTGCAGCTTCGTGATCAATTTCAGAACGGTAAGTAATAGATGCTTTTAAAGCAATTTCTGGGATTTGGTAAGCTAATCCTGCTAACCAACCAACGGCACTATCTTCTTTCATATTTGCATTATATAAACCGAGAGCTTGGTTTGCTCCATATGCAATACCACGTAGTTGAACATCGCCTTTTACTGTTTGATATACACCACCGCCATAAATGTTGAAATTTTCAGTCGGTTGAAAACCAAATATCATCGAAATATTTTGGGTGTGAACGTCGACTTCAGTTGTTTCGCCCATTAGCTGGAATGCACCAGGGGTGCCTGCAACTGGTAGTGTTTGATCTGTATCGCTATATTTAGCTTCTGCGCCAAATGGTTGATCATATAGTAAACCAAAAGAAAAATTATCAGTTAGCTGTAATTTTAATGCTGCTTGTGGAAAATAGTAATCACCTGCCATGTCATCTAGTGAAGTATTGGCAAGAGCTCCTAATGTTGGGTTGCTAGCAGGAGCAGTACTGTTCATCTTCCCAGAAACATTAGGGTCTAAAACCGAAATGCCAGCTTCAAAATAGTTCCCTGGTTGTAGAAATGCAGAAATAGATTGTCCTGAACGATCTAGTGCTGCTGCAAAAGCACCTGTCATTGGAACTGAAGCAAGAATCATGGCTGTAGCTAAAGTTTTTAATTTCATTCTTCGTCATTCCTTGAGATACGAATTTGATTTTTATGGTTACTGCATATATTCGTTATGGAAAACTTCTTAATACTCTTAGGCTTAATTGTTACTCCATGTGACAAAAATAGCACAATTAAAATAAGAGTAAATGCTCTAGATTGAAAAATATGGCTAAAAGTTGCTATTTTTAGAGTAAAAGTACTAATTAGTATATATAACATTTTGATTATTATTTAATATTTTCATTTAGCGCATTATTTTCTAAACCTAGAAAAAAATTGAAAAAATTTTGATATGAGCAGTCATAAATTGATTTTTTGGCCTTATGGACCATACTATGTGTCGTTTTTTGCATTGAGAGGTAGGTGGTTAGCACATTTTAAAGCGCTATTTAACTGTTCTTAAAAATAGTCTTTGAACAGTAATCTTTGTAAAAACAATAACTAAGTTAAAAACTGTAATTGATGGGTTTTTAGTGTGAAAGGTTCTTTCTTTATATTTATTGGTATATGGGGGATTACAAATACAGGGAGGAGGGATATCTCAGAAATTGTGCGCTCTGCGGGACTCGAACCCACGTCGGTCGCTTAGGAGGCAACTGCTCTATCCAGTTAAGCTAAGAGCGCAAGACGGAGGCTAATGTACTCCTATTTTAGCTAAAAAAAAAGTTATTGCCGAAACAATAACTTTTTAAATTACTTAGTCTTTATGAACTTCATTGGGGTCAATGTCGCTCAAATCTTTAGGATTAAGATAGTTAAACATTAATAACATGACTGTAATCCAAACAGGGATCATTAGAACAGATTCCATAAAGCCCTGAGTCCACATAATAAAGAGAACTAAAGCAATAAAGATCAGAACGATGTAGTTGCTGACTGGTGCCCAAAGTGCAGGATAAGACGTTGTAAAATTCAAAATACGTTTTGCACGACGGAACTGTAAGTGAGTCATGGTAATCATCGCCCAGTTAAGGACAAGTGCACCAACCACCACATACATTAAGTGACCAAGCGCATCTTCAGGTACGAAGTAGTTTAAGAGTACGCAACCGAAAATCAGGACTGCAGAAAGTAATACCGCTGGAATTGGCACGCCACTTTTGTTGGTTTTAGCGAAAACTTTTGGTGCATTACCTTGCTTCGCCAAGCTGTAAAGCATACGGCTATTGGCATACATACCGCTGTTATAAACAGACAGTGCTGCAGTTAAGATAATGAAGTTCAGTAAATGTGCAGCCCAATCAATTCCTAGTTGGCTAAAGATCATCACAAATGGACTTTTGTCTAAACCACCTAGTTCAAGCTGATTCCATGGCACAAGTGACAATAGAATAGTCAAAGAACCCACGTAGAAAATCAAAATACGAAAAACAACTTGGTTAATCGCTTTAGGAATAGTTTCTTTTGGATTTTCAGCTTCCGCTGCCGCCATACCAATCAGTTCAATACCACCGAAGGCGAACATCAAGAAAGCCAGCATGAAGAATAAGCCTTCAAAACCATTTGGGAAGAAGCCGCCTTGACTCCATAAGTTGGTAAATGATGCTGTTGAGTTGGCATCTGCAGTCAGTAGCAAATACAAACCAAATACGATCATCGAAATAACTGCAGTGACTTTAATAATCGACAGCCAAAACTCAGATTCACCATAAAACTTCACATTACCTAAGTTTACTAAAGTAATGATCACGAAGAAGAACAGTACAGATGCCCATGCTGGAATATGAGGCCACCAGTAATTGATGTATTTCGCAACAGCGGTGAGTTCTGTCATTGCCACTAAAATATAGAGAATCCAGTAGTTCCAACCTGTTAAGAAACCTGGAAATTTCCCCCAATATTTATATGCAAAATGGCTAAATGAACCCGCTACAGGTTCATGGACGATCATTTCACCCAACTGACGCATAATTAGAAAGGCGATCAAACCGCCAATGGCGTAGCCTAGAATAATGGATGGTCCAGCAGATTGAATCACATGCGCTGAGCCCAAGAATAAGCCTGTACCAATTGCACCACCCATGGCAATCAATTGAATATGACGATTCTTTAAGCCACGCTTGAGTTCGGAGGAATTGGTAGTCAAGTTACTCTTCCCGAGAATGGTTTAATTTTGGTAATTGTAATGTATAGAGAATGAATAGCCTAGTAGCTCAAAATTTATGAAAAATATTTATAGGTTTGATAACCTATTTTTTGTTTTAAATGCTGAGTTAAAAATTTATGAATCAATAGATTAATTTTATTTTAATTGAAATTCTGATGCTTGCCTTTATATGGAAAAGGTATCGAATGTTGTTTTTTTATACTTAAGTCATGTGATTGTTAAAACTTCAATTAAACATTGTATGATGCAAAAGCGCAGAAAAGAACGCTCTGCCAAAACACAATGATAAAGATTAAGGATTCAATAAAAATGAGTTTTGCTCCCCAAATTAAGATTGCAGCGACTTATATGCGCGGTGGTACTAGTAAAGGTGTATTTTTCAAGCTAGATGATTTACCGCTTGCGGCACAACAAGCTGGAAAAGTTCGCGACCAACTTTTATTGCGAGTGATTGGCAGTCCAGATCCTTATGGCAAACAAATTGATGGGATGGGGGGAGCGACTTCAAGTACCAGTAAAACCGTGATTTTGGCAAAAAGTTCACAGCCTGAGCATGATGTAGACTATCTATTTGGACAAGTGTCGATTGATAAAGCATTTGTCGACTGGAGTGGTAACTGCGGAAACCTAACAGCAGCGGTTGGTGCATTTGCCATTTCAAATGGTTTGGTTGAGGCATCACGTATTCCTGAAAATGGCTTGTGTACGGTTCGTATTTGGCAAGCCAATATTCAAAAAACCATTATTGCGCATGTACCTATTACTGATGGTGCAGTACAAGAAACCGGTGATTTTGAACTAGATGGAGTGACCTTCCCAGCAGCCGAAGTTCAAATTGAATTTTTAGACCCCGCAGATGATGGTGAAGATGGCGGCGCTATGTTCCCTACAGGGAATTTGGTCGATACCTTAACCGTACCCGATGAAGGCAGTTTCCCTGCAACATTCATTAATGCAGGTATTCCAACGATTTTCTTAAATGCAGAAGATATTGGTTATGTCGGCACTGAACTACAAGATGCGATCAACGGTGATGCTAAGGCATTGGCCCGTTTTGAAAAAATCCGTGCTTATGGTGCGCAGCAAATGGGTTTGATTTCAGATATTGCTGAAGCAGAGCAACGTCAACATACACCAAAGATTGCATTTGTTTCAAAACCGAAAGCTTATACATCTTCGAGTTCTAAACAAATTTCAGAACACGATACGGACTTATTGGTTCGTGCCTTGTCGATGGGGAAACTGCATCATGCCATGATGGGCACAGCGGCAGTTGCCATTGGTACAGCAGCTGCGATACCGGGGACACTTGTGAACTTAGCCGCGGGTGGTGGGGAGCGAGAAGCCGTGCGTTTCGGACATCCATCTGGGACGTTACGTGTAGGTGCGCAAGCGATTTATGAAAATGGTCAGTGGGTCGTTAAAAAAGCCGTAATGAGCCGAAGTGCGCGTGTCTTAATGGAAGGTTGGGTGCGTATTCCTGCGGATAGTTTGGATTAAGCATTTAACATCTCATTTGAAATCAGCCTCTGCTTTGCAGGGGCTTTTTTTTGCCTTTATCTTTTATATGAATAAGCAAATCATGAATTGGTATATCTTTTTATATAATATGAACTGCATTTAATATTAGAAAGTTTCTGTGATTTATGCCAGATTAATTTTGTTAGCATTTTGCGTAGCTTTACCCTGAAAAAAGTAGCGAAACCATGCTTAAAAAAGACTTAATAAAATCGGATCTACCTACTGAACAATTGGCTGTATTAGAAGCGTTGCCAATGCCTGCTGCATTATTTTCTGCGACAGCTGAGCTGATATGCGCCAATCAAATATTTAAACATCGATTTCAGTCAGACTTACAAGAGATCGTATTAAATCACGTGTCTGTGATGCAGCAAAAAACCAAAGCCACAAGTTCTGAGTTTGAATTACGCTGTTTAGAGAACGACAGCATTGAACCCTTTATGTATAGTGAAAATGAACGGCACTATTGGTTCACGCTCAAACCTAAGTTTCAACAAAGTGGCGATTTGGAACATGTGTTGTTGTGCTGTGCGGACATTACAAATTTAAAGCAATTCGAATTATCACTGTTGAAACATAACCAACAACTCGAACAACAAGTTTATTTTGATTATCTGACAGGGATAAAAAATCGACGAGGTTTTGATTTAGACCTTTCTCAATGGCAAAAAAGCTTCGCGGTTGAACAAGCCGATGAAATTTGTTTGATGATGCTCGACTTAGACAATTTTAAGCAAATCAATGATATCTACGGTCATGCGTTTGGCGATGAAGTTTTAAGAAAAAGTGCGCAGCTTTTAAGGGGGCAAATCAGTCAACACGCAGATGCACAAATATATCGCATGGGTGGCGAAGAGTTTGCAATGATTTTGCCACGCACGGCTATATCGACTGCATGTTCGATTGCTCAACAATGTTGTGAGCAAATCTATGCTTCTTCGATGAATTATGCGGATAAGGCTTTACAACTGAGTATCTCATGCGGAGTGGCCTTGTGGGATGGTACAGAGTCATTTTTTGAAACATTGGCACGTGCCGATCAGGCTTTGTATCAAGCCAAGAAAGGCTCGAAAAATTGTACCTGTTTTAATGATGGACAAAATGTGGCGCTATAGCCAAATCCTAAAAACTATAGAACAATAGAGATATGGGATATTCAAAAGATTTTAAAGACAAAGTCATAGAAATTATGATTCGAGATGAAATGTCTGTGCGAAAAGCAGCACAGCATTTTA